>NZ_JBIGIN010000034.1:0-43908 GCF_043558715.1 Scandinavium sp. M-37 | reverse complement strand
TCTCATCCCCCCTTGTCGGGAGAATATAAAAGAAAAAAGCCCGTACTTTCGTACGAGCTTTCATCTCGAATATGGCGGTGAGGGGGGGATTACTCGGCCCATCCATGGGCCTCGCCCCTTTGGGGCCAACGCAAGCGTTGTTCAAAAACGCTCCCGGCGTTTTTTGTGATTCGCTACGCTCACCCTGCGGGCAGCCCGTCCGCAAGCGTCCGGTCTGTCCAACTGGCTGGCGCCAGTTGTCGAACCCCGGTCGGGGATTCTCATCCCCCCTTGTCGGGAGAATATAAAAGAAAAAAGCCCGTACTTTCGTACGAGCTTTCATCTCGAATATGGCGGTGAGGGGGGGATTCGAACCCCCGATACGTTGCCGTATACACACTTTCCAGGCGTGCTCCTTCAGCCACTCGGACACCTCACCATATTGTTCGCTGCCTGACCTCTCGGGGGCAACGGGGCGGTACTATAGGGATTTGGATGAAAACGGTCAAGGATATTTTCTTGATTTTGATGCGTTCGGTTAAGCATTGAGCGTCTGCCCACAGGCGAATGAGCTAATCCCTGAAAATACATACTTAGAGGCGACAACTCACCAGCTGTTGTACGGCTAACTTCGTGCGCTCGGAAGCGTTATGCGGCGGGAGACGGTTGAACATCAGCGCGCCCTTAACGGCGCAATTAATGATAATCGCAAGATCCGTGGGATCACTGCTGAATGCCAGTTCACAGCTGTCTCGTCCTGTCTGCAAAATATCAGCGATGATCCGCAGGTCCGTTTGTGCCAGCCGACTTACCGCTTCCTGCAGAGCCGGTTCGAACATATTGCAGTCAGACAACATGGCATGGACGCCACACATTTGCCCCGATTGCGCGCAGTACGCGAAAGCATCAATGTACGCCTCGAGGCGGGCTTTCCCAGCGGGGAGCACTAGCAGTTTCTCTTCCATCTGCAGGAGCCGCGTCTCTTTGCGTTCACAATAAGCAATGCCCAGATCGGTTTTGGTTGGGAAATGATAGTGAATACTGGCCTTGCGGATCCCCAGCCCTGTTGCCAGGTCAGCATAACTGAATCCCTGGTAGCCATTTTCCTGGATAAGGGTATCAGCCAGGTCAAGGAGGCTATCGTAGGTGGACATAACTTTTCTCCGGGCAACGGTGTGTCAGTGGTTCTGTTAATCGCAAATACGTCCGGAAACATTAAGGTCGCCGGACGTGGGGGGTAGGATAGCAGAATTATTCAGGAAGCTGCCATTCGGGACGGGCAAAATGGCAGGTGTAACCGTTCGGATGGTGCTGCAGATAATCCTGATGCTCCGGCTCGGCAAGCCAAAACTCACTGGCCTTTTCCACTTCAGTCACTATCACCCCTGGCCAGATACCCGATGCATCCATCTGCTCTATCAGCCGAATGGCTTCTTGCCTCTGCTCCTCCGTGGTCCAGAAGATGGAAGAGCGGTAACTGGAACCAATATCATTACCCTGGCGACGTATCGTACTAGGGTCATGTATTTGAAAAAATTGCTTCAGCAATGTTCGAAAACTCAGCCGGGCAGGGTCAAAAACCACTTTCACCGCTTCGGCATGTCCTGGATGGTACCCATAGGTAGGGTTATCATTGCGTCCGCCGATATAACCTACTTCGGTGGTGATAACCCCCTCCAGGTGACGCAATAGTTCTTGCATACCCCAGAAACAACCGCCCGCCAGAATTGCAGTTTCAGTTTTCATGCTGACCTCCTGTTTCAAACAATGTAGCGTATTCTTCATAGCCTTCCTGAGCCAGACGATTTACCGGGATAAAGCGCAGTGAGGCAGAGTTAATACAATAGCGCAGCCCACCTTTGTCCTTTGGCCCGTCCGGGAAAACATGTCCCAGATGACTATCAGCATGACGGGAGCGAACTTCGGTGCGGATCATGCCGTGGCTGCGGTCACTCAAATTACGGACATTATCTTCCAGTGGCTGGCTGAAAGCGGGCCATCCGCAACCAGAATCAAACTTGTCGTGCGATGAAAACAGCGGCTCGCCGGAGACGATATCGACATAAAGACCCTCTTCGAAATGTTTGTCGTACTCACCTGTAAAGGGACGCTCGGTGGCACTTTTCTGTGTAACGTTGAACTGCACTTCCGACAGGTTTTTAACCGCTTGAAGATCCTTACAATAATTTTTGCTCATGGTGTGGCCTCTTGTTCAGATTCTGTTTTGGAACGTCACCGGCGCATATCTGGCATCGGTGACCGGTGTCGTTTTCAGCGATACAAGGTGGCTGTACCGGAGTAAGGAGACATATTACTCACGCTGGTGATGCGGTAACCGGATGCCCCTTTTTGTTCCGCTTTAGCCATCAAAAGAGTGTTGAGGTCATCAGGTGTTGATGCACCGCTTGCGGAAATAGCCCCAACCCGTACTCGTTTTTATGTGTTGCTGAAACCAAGACTATCAACTAGTAGGTAGGTGTGCAAGTGCAAAAAATACCCTCTGCAGAAAAAAGTGATAAATAGCACCTAAAATGGGTGGTGCCTGAGTAGAAATATATGACGCACTCCCTGTTGGTATCATGATTAGGCCTGAGGTGATGACGGGAAGGGTAGGGTAAAGAGAGAGTTACCGCGTAATCGGTATGAGGATTCGATTCCCCTATCAAAAGCGATAACTCTCAATCGTTTCAGGCTTTATGCCACAGCGATTCATGCCTGTGACAGGCTAAATTGCTTAGCAACCGCTTTTACAGGTTTCGGTTGTCGGGCCGTCATCAATGAGGTCAAAGGTCAAAACACGAAGTGGTACAACATCAGAACGGTTTTTGATCCAATGTTCGGTATCGTTAAATTCAGCGAAGCAATCGCCTTCTTTCCAGATACGAACCCCAGTGTGCTGGTTGCTGTGTTCCTCACCCGATCCCTGAAGCACGTACAGTAGCGCCGGGCGATTCTTGTGTGAATGAAGGGCAATGATCTTCCCGGGGTGACATTCAAGTACGCGACAGCGCATACGGCGTTCAAGAAGCGGTTTAGCCCCTTCGGGAACGACGATATCAGCCATATTAATCGCCGCCAACTCGGTGGAGATTTCGTCATCATTTAACGCAACGGTTTCTTTCGGGTATGTTTCATTTTTCATTGCACGTTTCCTTATATAAGGGGAATTATCAATCAAACACCAACAAAAACTTGCACTTCAACCAACCACTCAGGTTTAGCCAGACGAACTACCTGAATAGCTGAGCGTGAAGGTGATTGCTGGTTATCCACGTCAATCCATTGATCCCAGACAGCATTAAAAGCGTCATACGTGTTCATGTCTGTCAGGAATATGTTGGCATAAAGAATGTTGGACTTATGGGTACCCGCTTTTTGCAAAAGAGCATCAATATTGTGGAAAAGACTTTCCGTCTGCGCTGTTACGTCAACGCCTTCTGAAACCTGGCCTGACAATACGAGTAAGTTCCCGAGTTGCGATGCCTGACTCATTCGCGAGCTGGTGTCGATACGTTTTATTAACATGGTGTCTCCCAGGTTAAATAATTGAGAATGATAATGCTAATCAACTGATTACGGATTATTAGGGCTGGTTCTGTCGAGTCCGATTTTTTGTGCAGCGAAAACATAATCCTGATCGCTGGCATGCGTGATATGACACGCTAAACACTTCGACACGGGTTCTACTTTTGCGGTTTCAGGGTAAGGGGGTTTCACATTTCCGGTAGTGAAAAATGCCCAGTTACCTGCCACGTCAGGGAACCGTTTTTTATCTTTGACCATGTAGCCGTAGCCGGTGTAGCTTTCCTGGAATATCGCCGTACCGAATGGCGTTTTGCAGACGTGTGAAACTTTATCGCAGTTTTCACCATTTTCAGCATCAGTGAACTCTTTCACAATCTGTGAACCATCGGCCCAATTCCCTGTGGCCATATAGTGTCGATATGCGCTTGGTTCGATATAGGTGTTGGCAATGAGTGGCGCGACAATTTTACTGTTATCGAAAAGATTATTGCCGCTTTCTTTCACAAACGTCCCCACATGAACCCAGTGGTGAAAATCCTTCGGAAGATTAACCGAACCATCTGTCTGAAAGTGTGCTCTGACGATTTGCTCATTATCAGTAGGCGCGTCCATTTTACTAACGGCGAAAACGGTTGTTGCCTGGGAAAATAGCGCCAGGGCGAGTATCAATACATATTTATTTCTCATCCTTACCTCTGTATTAAGTGAATATAACCCTTACCACTCATCGACGAAGTCGAGTTACTGCTGCTTCCGGGAGATCATTTTTTCTGTGATGACATGATGCTTTCCCGAATCTTTTTGACATCTTTCTCCGTGACCGGAGACGCATGGTTTCCCCAGCTGTTACGAATAAAGGTGGCGACTTCTGCGACCTGTTTATTACTCAGTTGACCGGCAAAGTCGGGCATAGTAATTCCCGTGATGTCGCTCTCGGTGACAGGCTGAGCACCACCCAGGAGGATCATGCTTATCACCGAGGAAGGGTCATCGCTGAGTAATGCTGGGTTATGAGCAAGCGGCGGGAAGATCCCGCTATAGCCTTTCCCATCGCTGCGATGGCAAGCTGCACAGCTATCAACGTAGGTTTGCGCCCCGGTAGCACGGGTATCACCCTTCGCTAATGCTTGTGCTGTTGTTGGCTCGTCAATCAGTACGGTGTCATTCTTTTTCCCTGGAAGGGATTTAAGGTACACAGCGATTGCATTCAGGTCTTCGTCCGTCATCTGATGGGTACTTTTGGTGATGACTTCTTTCATCGGGCCAAAGGCGGTTGTGTGGGCGTTTTTCCCGGTATCCAGAAAATCGACGATATCTTGCTGTGACCACTTACCTAAACCAAAGACGTAGTCACCCGTCAGCGCTGGAGCATACCAATTATCAATTTTGCCCCCGGTCAGGTAGTCCGAGTCGGTGTGATCCAGTGCTTTTTCCTGAAACGCCACCCCTCTCGGAGTGTGGCAAGCACCACAGTGGCCCAGAGATTGAACGAGATAGGCCCCGCGCAACCATTGTGGATCCGTTGATTTAGGCTTTTCTGCTGAATCGCTGGCAAAGAGCCATTTCCAGATATGAAGCGGCCAGCGCATGTTCAGCGGCCAGGGAATATCGGTCGCGTGATTTGGATTAACCTGAGGCTGTACACCATTCTTGAAGTAAGCAAACAGATCACGGACATCGTTGTCGCTCAGTCGAGAGTAAGACGGGTAGGGCATGGCCGGGTAAAGAATGCTGCCGTCTTTTGCAATACCTTGCCTTACCGCACGCTCAAAGTCCTCGTAACGGTAATCCCCAATACCCGTTTTCTTATCCGGGGTAATGTTAGTGGAGTAGATATTGCCTACGGGGCTGCCTATTTTTAGCCCACCCGCAAAGGGTTTGGTATCATCAATGGTATGACACGCACCGCAGTCAGCGGCGGTTGCCAGATAACGCCCATGTTCGATAGAGGCTTCTTCGTCTGCATAAGCGGCCTGCGAACATAGAACCATGGCGCAAACACAGGCAAAGGGATACAGCATCATTCTCATCATTATTTCCTTATCTATGCCTGAACCAATGCACCCGGATTATTCAAATAGCGCGTCCGGATTTCGTTAGCGGAAAATAACGTGGTTGCACAAACGATCCCTGTCGGGTTGTATGCAAGATTTTGCGGAAAACAGCTTGCTCCGGTGACAAACAGATTCGGCACGTCCCAACACTGCAAATATTTATTAACGACACTGTTCTGAGGGTTGTCCCCCATGATGGCGCCGCCCGTTGTATGCGTGGATTGATAAGGGCGAACATCGTAGTGACTCTCCATATTCTTAAAGCCAAGCTGATAGCTTGAAGGGTTCATCTCTTTGGCGATGCCCTCGGTTTTTCCTTTAATGAATTGGGTCATTTTCAGTTCATTCTGTTGCCAGTCGAACGTCATTCTCAGCAGCGGTTGGCCGTACGCATCTTTATAGGTTGGATCAAGATCCAAATAACATTGACGATAGGGCATGACCGAGCCTGAAGAGCCAATGCCAATGGTGTGCAGGTAATGTTCTTTGATGGATGATTTCCAAGCGCTACCCCATTGCGGAGTCCCTTTTGGTAACGACATTTGCTGAATAGGTCGCCCGCCTGTAATGGTCTGAGAAATGGTTGCACCACCAATAAACCCAAGGGCGGAATGATCAAAGTTTTCTGAATTGAAATTATCAATGAACGTCGAAGTCGCTCCTGTTGCGGCAAAGGGATTGAAAATGTGTTCCTTGTCGAAAAACAGACTGACTCCACCGGTCATTTGATAGGCATAGTTTTTCCCCACTACCCCTTCGCCTGTGACCGGGTCGTAAGGTTTGCCAATCCCTGACAACAACAACAATCGGACGTTGTGTAACTGGAAGGCACTGAGGATAACCAGGTCTGCCGGTTGTTCTATTTCATTCCCCTGCGCGTCAATATAGGTAACGCCGGTTGCGGTGGTTCCACAACTGTCTGTATTAATTCGAATAACGTGGGCCTGGGTTCGTAGTTCAAAGTTTTTGCGCTGGCGTAAAGCCGGTAGTACACAGCTTTGTGGCGAACCTTTGGCATAGCAGAAGCAACCGAAACGTTCGCAGTAGCCGCAATAATTACACACGCCTAACTGCACGTTATAAGGATTGATCCACGGTTCGCTCGTGTTCGCTGCCGGGCAGGGGAAAGGATTGTAGCCGAGGTTTTCAGCGGCTTTCGCAAATAACTCTCCGCTATACAGGCGTTGCAGTGGTTTGGTGGGATAGCCGTTTTTCCGGGGGGCTTCGAAAGGATTACCACCTGGCTGGAGGTTTCCGTTGATATTGCCCGCCTGACCTGCGGCACCCACGATTTTTTCGAACTTATCAAACCAAGGTTCCATCTCGGCATAGGTGAAAGGGTAGTCCTGTAACGTCATGTCGTCCGGGATAAAATCGGCACCATATTTTTCGATGACCGTGGAACGCATTTTGATATCCGCTTCCAGAGGTCGCCAAAGCATGCCATTCCAGTGAGTTCCGGCACCACCGACACCATCGCCTGGGAGAAATGAACCAAAACGGCGATAAGGTAACGCGGTTTGTGCAGAGTTATGACGTACTGAGACGGTCTCCTTTGCGGCATTTTGAAATAACTTTAACCGTACTGCGTAAGTTAATTCATCGGCGATACGCGGATACGCAAAATCAGGGTAAGTGTCTCGATCCTCTCCACGCTCCAATGCCAAAATGGAAAGACCACTGTCTGCTAATTCCATTGCCATCAAGGAGCCTGTCCAACCAAATCCAACAATGACCACATCAACAGAGGGGTTTGTTTTCTTATTCATTTATGTGCCCCTTTTACGAGAAATACTGACTGGACCATAGGGATAAGGTTGTCCGGGACGATGTACGGTATCCAGATAATCAGCTCTGGCACCCGGGAAACCAATTAATTTCCACGATGCAAGGGTTTGATTTCCTCCGTGGACAGGATCGGCTAAATAGCCTTCTTTGGTATTTTCTAACAACTGGGTGAAAAAAAGCTTGCTATTGATATTGCCATCCTGGATAGCGTCTTTTTCAGCCTCGCGCAGAATATTGTCCTGTTCGGCTATATTAAGCAGATGGAACGGTTTTCCATATTTTTTTATGCAATGGTTGTTGAGCATTTTTATCCCCTGTCGATAAATTTCGCGAGGGACGAAATGTGACTGATATCCCAATTCAGGAATTGCGGAAACAAACGGTGGATGCATGTACCATAATTGCCCCCAGCCATACGGCATTTCCATTTGCTTATCGATAAATATTGGCACCCCTTCGCTGACACCCCCGGGACCATTCTCATCTACGGGGATTAAGCGATCGACAGCCGCGAGTATAAAATCCCACTCACTGTTATTAAAAAAATTCGGCATGTAATCATTAACTACCCCTTCAGATCCAGTTGCTGCGGAAGCTGATGTCATCACACTCGGTGCAACGATAGTTAATGGTATTAATGACAATGATTTACGCAAAAAATCTCTTCGCGTTGTTTGTGGTTTTTCTTTATCTTTCGGCATAGTGTCACCAAGTAATATCAATATTACTTTAATCCCAATGTCGCCATTCAAGGCAAAAGGTTGACCATCAATAAATCAAAGCTAAACCATCTAAAAATATTGTCAATTTTATTTTCAAAGGTGTCTAGCTCTCTTTTCATTGGTTTTTGTGGGTAAATAATCTGTGTATCCCCGTGATTGCGGCATGGTGTGGCTGTTGCGGTCTGTGTAATGAGAATATTTAACAGATATTGATTATTTTGCTTTTGTTTTTCTAATGGTTTTAATTTACAGGCTGTTTTTGCGGTGCTAGCTTTTGCCGAGGGGAATATTAACGTGGGTTGTGAATGTTCATGCTTGAAATTGAAAGTATCAAATATGAAAAGTGTGAATTTAAAATACTTGATTCAATTTCCTTTAAACTGGATGCTGGCGATATGCTACAAATTGCGGGAGATAACGGTTCGGGAAAGTCCACATTACTAAAAGTAATAATCGGTTTACTGAATGCAACATCAGGGACAATTCGTTGGGAAGGTTCTCAAACCAATACAAATAATATCATGCTGAAAAATGTGTTGTGGGTAGGCCATCAGAGTGGGATGAAAATGACGTTAACGGCGGAAGAAAACCTGAAGTTTTATCATCCTACAACGACACGGGCAGCACGTTGGCAGGCACTGGAAAAGGTAGCACTTGGGGGCTACGAAGATGTCCCCGTTGCCGCGCTTTCTGCGGGTCAGCAACGGCGTGTAGCGTTAGCCAGACTTTGGCTGAGCGATGCGCGGTTGTGTGTGCTCGATGAGCCATTTACCGCGCTGGACAGCACCGGTTGTACGCTATTGGCCCAGCAGATGCTCATCCATGCTGACCGGGGTGGGATAGTCATTTTCACCACGCATCAACCTGTTCAGTTTCCGCATAATCGTGTGCAGTTGTTGAATTTGGAACTGCACTGATGCGTGGACTTTTTGTCCGGGAGTTGACGCTGGCATCACGCAATCTGTCTGAGCAGGTCAATTCGCTGTGGTTTTTTTTGACGGTAATCGTGCTGTTTCCACTCGCGATTGGGCCAGATATGGTGATGCTTGCGCGTATCGCGCCCGGCGTATGCTGGGTTGCTGCGCTATTGGCCATGTTATTGACAATGGGAGGATTATTTCAGGATGACTGGCGGGATGGTTCCCTGGATCAGCTCCGACTTCTCCCCATACCGTTGTCCGTCATTGTCTTAGTAAAAATCGTTGTTAATTGGCTGGTCACTGGGTTGCCGCTGCTGCTGTTATCGCCGATTGTTGGATTGTTGCTGGGAATGTCGGTGAAAAATACCGGATTGTTGTTTTTGACGTTATTGGTTGGGACACCGACATTGAGTTTACTGGCAGCTCCTTGTGCAGCATTGACAGTCTCACTGCGCCGGGGCGGGGTGTTACTCAGTTTATTGGTCCTACCGATGATTATCCCTGTGCTTATCCTGGCAGTTGGCGCGATAGGGCGGTATGAAATGGGCTATCCCGTGGGAAGCCAATTGAGTTTTATGGGCGCGATATTGACCGCGAGTCTGACAATATCTCCCTTTATGACTGCTGCTGCCTTACGTATTCATGCGTCCTGATACGCTAATCATAATGGAGATGAATTAATCATGTGGAAATGGCTCCATTCGATGGCAGTTCCTCACAATCTGTATACGCTTTGTGGGCGATTACTGTGGTTATTTGTTCCCTTGAGCGTTTTGCTCATGGTTATTTCTATGATCTGGGGATTGGCTATTGCACCGGCGGATTATCAGCAGGGGGAGGCCTATCGCATCATGTACATTCACGTCCCTTCGGCAATATTGTCCCTGATGCTATACAGCATTATGGCAGTGTCGGCATTTATCGGCGTAGTCTGGCAAATCAAAATGGCCGATCTGTCGGCTATGGCTATTGCGCCGGTCGGCGGCATCTTTACCTTAATTGCGCTAGTGACAGGATCGTTATGGGGTAAACCCATGTGGGGAACCTGGTGGATATGGGATGCTAGATTAACGTCCGAACTTATCTTGCTGTTAATTTACGTGGGAATTATCACACTCTATCACGCATTTGACGATCGTCGCCTGGGAGCTCGTGCGGCGGGATTGCTGGTGCTCATTGGCTGTATCAATCTGCCTGTCATTCATTATTCCGTCGAATGGTGGAACACCTTGCATCAGCAATCAACACAGTTGCAGCAAACACTGGCTCCCGCAATGCGCTATCCCCTGCGAGTGAGCATTATCGGATTCATGATGCTGGCTATTACCTTCATTTTAATGAATCTGCGTTATCTGATTTTGCAAATGGAACAGCGGAGAGAGTGGGTCATAACGCTAGCAGCAAAGGAAGGGAGGAAATATGAACCTGGCGTTTGATAGTTGGCAGGCTTTTTTTGCCATGGGCGAATATGCCAAATATGTATGGGGATCCCTGGGAGTGTCAATATTGCTGCTGTTGGGTTTGCTGATGTCGATAATGATCAGCAGGCGCGCATTATTAAAAAACATCAATAATCAGCAGAATCGCTTACGCCGACGGCAGTCACTCAGCAAGGACAAAGTGGAGAATCACTATGTCACCACGCCGTAAATTACGCTTACTCACCGTCTGCGGCATTTTGGCGGGCGTAGCGGTGACCTTGGCTTTAGTTCTTTATGCTCTGCGTTCGGGTATTGATTTATTTTATACTCCGACAGAAATTTTGTTCGGCAAACACGAAACGCAACAAAAGCCCTCCCCAGGAGAACAGCTCCGCATTGGTGGGCTGGTGATGCCCGGCACGATTAAGCGTGATTTGCACACGCTGAATATCACTTTTCGGGTGTATGACGGGAAAAACAGTGTCCAGGTGAATTATACCGGGATCCTGCCAGATTTATTCCGTGAAGGTCAGGGTGTTGTAGCGCAAGGTGTTTTTAAAGGCAACGGTGTGATTACGGCGCAGCAAGTGTTGGCCAAACACGATGAAAATTATACCCCGCCTGACATTACCGACGGGTTGACAGAAAAAGCGCGTCAATCATTACAACAAGGAAGCATAACGCCATGACACCGGAAATAGGCAATTATTTTCTCTGCCTGGCAGCGGCTATTGCAGTGGTATTGAGCATCTGGCCATTTTGGGGTATTCGACATCCACAGCACAATATTCTTCATTCGACCAGAATATTGACAGCGTTGATGTCGATTTTAATAACGCTGGCGTTTGCCGTGTTAATTTATTCCCTGGTTACTAACGACTTCACAGTACGTTACGTCGCACAAAACAGTAATAGCCAATTACCCGTTTATTATCGCATTGCGGCGGCATGGGGGGCCCACGAAGGATCGATTCTACTCTGGGTCTGGTTACTTTCTGGCTGGACGTGCGCCGTAGCATTTTGTAGCGGTCGTCTGTTAGTTGCTCAGGTTTCCCGTATGTTGGGCGTGATGGCGATTATCAATGCGGGTTTTCTGTTATTTATTATTTTGACTTCCAACCCCTTCGTACGCACGTTGCCTGATTTCCCCGTCGAGGGAAGAGAACTTAACCCGCTCTTGCAAGACCCCGGCTTGATACTGCATCCTCCGTTGCTCTACATGGGATATGTAGGCTTTGCTGTGCCATTTGCGTTTGCCATTGCCTTACTACTGGGTGAGGTGAAGACAACACAATGGGTAAGATGGCTCCGCCCTTGGGTCCAGATGGCGTGGAGCTTTTTGACCATTGGTATTGTTTTAGGGTCTGCATGGGCTTACTACGAACTCGGTTGGGGAGGCTGGTGGTTCTGGGATCCTGTTGAAAATGCCTCGTTGCTACCATGGCTGGCAGGCACGGCATTACTGCACTCGTTAAGTGTGACGGAAAAACGCGGCATATTTCAGGCATGGTCTGTATTGCTGGCCATTGCGGCTTTCACACTGAGTTTACTTGGAACGTTTCTGGTACGTTCCGGGATATTAGTTTCCGTCCACGCATTTGCCTCCGATCCTACTCGTGGATTGGCAGTCTTGATTTTTATGTCACTGGTTATCGGAAGCTCACTTCTATTATTTGCCTTGCGGGGTCACCGATTGTGGCGTCAAGGCCACTTCTCACTCTGGTCACGCGAAACGCTGCTGGCAAGTAACAATCTCCTCTTAGTCACAGCTCTGGCGGTTGTTTTGCTGGGCACGCTTTTGCCACTGGTCCACAAGTTAGTGGGACTCGGCTCTATTTCTGTCGGTGCCCCGTTTTTCAACCTGATGTTTACATTACTGGCTGTGCCACTTGGTGTGTTGTTAGGAATAGGTCCTTTAATCCGTTGGGGCCGCGACGAAAAGAAAAAGGCATGGCCGGTTTTCATCGTTGTGTTGCTGATTTCACTTGTCGGCGGGGTCGTTATCCCATTGGGCTGGCAGGGAACGGTCATGCCGATAAGCACGGTTGGCGTCACGCTTTCACTGTGGATTTTTATGCTCACCGGTGTTGCATTATGGCGGGCAATCTCAGGGCCTGGGCGTCTCTCTCTGAGTATTTGCGGGATGTTACTCGGGCATACTGGTGTGGCGGTTGTGTTGATGGGGATAACGTTTAGCCAGAATTACAGTGCCGAGCGTGACGTCAAAATGCAGGTCGGTACGAAGGTTACGGTGCGTAAATTTGACTTTACGTTGCAGCGTGTCGACACCGAACAAGGGGCAAACTACCAGGCAGAAAACGCCCGGATTATTGTGAGTCAAAAGGGGAAAATGCGCGCAATACTCAATCCGCAAAAGCGATTTTATCGCAATAGCCGTGCAGTGATTACCGAAGCGGCCATTGACCGTGGTTTGGCTTATGACCTTTATGCTGCCCTGGGGGAAAAACTCAGCGATGGCAGTTGGACGTTACGCCTTCATTATAAACCGCTTCAACACTGGATCTGGGGAGGCGGGCTGATGATGGCGCTCGCCGGATTACTCTGTGCGCTGGACCCACGCTATCGCCGCCGCATAGTCCAGAGGGGGGAGCAACAAAATGAAACCTAACCTGTTGTTTATACCGCTGATGCTGTTCATAGGGTTGACCGTTTTTTTAGGGTGGCAACTGCTGAAAAATGCGCAGGGCGATGATCCGCGACGCCTGGAGTCCGCGCTGATTGGTACTCCAGTGCCGGTGTTGTATATCGGCTCATTGGATGAAAAACAGAGTCCGGTGTCACAGGCGCGCTTTAGAGATGGGCAACCCTGGCTCATTAATTTTTGGGCGACATGGTGCCCGACTTGCCGGGCTGAGCATCAGTATCTCAACACTCTGGCAAAGCAGGGCGTGCGTATTGTGGGCATCAATTATAAGGATACACGCGACAAAGCGCAGGCATGGCTTCATAGCCTCGGCTCGCCTTACCTCCTTAATTTATACGATCCCACGGGAAGTGCTGGTTTTGATTTTGGGGTCTATGGCGCACCGGAAACGTTTCTAATTGATGGTAAAGGCATCATTCAGTACCGCCATACGGGAAATCTAACGCCAGAAGTTTGGCAAAAGGAGATAGAGCCACGATGGAAACATTTTCAGGAGGAGGGGAAAAAATGATCCGTTTGATGCTTACCCTACTGATGGCGCTAAACTGCAGCCCGCTATTTGCTAAAATAGACCTTCTGCCATTTCGCGATAATGCGCAGGAGATGCAGTGGCGGGAAATAACGCAATCGTTGCGCTGTCCGAAATGTCAAAACAGCAGTATTGCCGATTCCGATGCGATGATTGCGGACGATATGCGAATAAAAGTGTTCGAATTACAGCAGCAGGGTAAGAGCCGACAACAAATTATTGAATATATGACGGTTCGCTACGGTGAATTTGTGAGTTATCAGCCTCCTGTTACCGGTTCAACAATTATTCTCTGGTTAGTCCCTTTTGCCATATTGCTTGCTGGGGGGATATTGATCTTCCGTCGATCGCAATCGCAACGATACTCTGGAGATGCTGAATCTGTCCATTCTGGTGATAAAAAGGATCCAATGCCATGACTGGATTAATCATCACCGCTATTATTAGCCTGTCAATAACGTGCGGATTTTTGCTACGCGGTGTGAGGACACCCGTTTTATCGCATAAAGGGCCAGCATTCAGCGCGATATTTATCATGTTGCTGGTGACGGCGATATTGTTTTGGCATACCACTGGAATCCGACAGGTTATTGAATGGCAGGATGCGGTGGCGAAGGCCCCATCCTTGCTGGCACCGAACGTTAATCTGGATGATAGCCAACAGCGCAACGTAGCGCTGGCATTACGAACACGCTTGCAGGACGACCCACTTAATGCCCACGGATGGGAACTATTAGGCCGCATGCAGGAGAAAATAGGGAATAATACCGAAGCGTTAGCCGCATTTTATCGTGCCTGGAAGTTGGAGCCTTCCGAAATCGATATTTCACTGAAATACTCTGCAGCATTAATACAAACCGGAGTGGCGTCTAATATCGAGCAGGCGACCGCTATTCTCACCCAATTACTTTCAAACGATCGGGATAATATTCAAATTATGAGTCAACTGGCCTACGCAGCTTTAAGCAAACATGATAGTCGAGACGCCACGCAGTGGTTCAGGCGTATTTTGTTACAGCTTCCTGCGGAGGATAAACGTCGAGAGTTTATTCAAAGTATGATTTCATCATTAGACCGTGCCAAATAATTCCCTGGTGATGAAATATATCTTTTTGTAAAAGTAAATGTGACTGATAACGTTGAGAGGATTGTATGATTGAACTGTTAAAGTCTATTGGTTTTGGTCTGGCTGTTATATTACCCCTTGCAAACCCACTGATCACCGTTGCGGTATTTCTTGGGATATCAGAGGACATGAGTTATGCCCGGCGCCAACAAGAGTCGAAAATGGCAGCACTCTATGTTTTTATTATCATGCTTGTGGCCTATTACGGCGGACAACTTGTGATGCATACATTCGGAATTTCTATTCCGGGCTTACGTATCACAGGGGGATTGATCGTCGCATTTATTGGTTTCAAAATGCTTTTTCCTCAAGAGCCAGTACATGAATCAAACGAAGCAAAGTGTAAATCGAAAGAGCTGGAGCAAGCGCGGGGCAGTAGTATTGCCTTCGTACCATTAGCGATGCCGACGACCGCAGGCCCGGGGACTATTGCTGTCATCATTAGTACCGCCACAACCATGAATATGAACTCAGGGTTTCCTGAATGGGTACTTTTGGTCTCTCCACCCATCACCTTCGCATTGGTATCGCTGCTGTTGTGGATCTGCCTAAAAGGCTCGGGTGTCATCATGCGTCGGTTGGGTCATAGCGGCATCGAAGCAATTTCTCGGTTAATGGGATTTTTGCTGGTCGCCATGGGGGTTCAGTTTGTTATCAATGGAGGAGCCGAATTGCTAGCGCGATAAAAGATTTTTTCATTTTCGCGAATTGAAATCCTGGCACATTATTGCAATTCATTCTCATGATTCATTCTGTTGACATCAATGATTTCACGTGGTGTCGTTAAAACATTAACAAGATCTTCAGTTGAGAGCTTTTGGTAGATACGGAGGGAGAAAAATTGCGTTATCGGGATCAGAAATTCAAAAATCTCCGACTGAATTCTTTCATGTTCTATCCAGCTCACTTTTGATGTAAAGCAATAGATCTCGATGGGTAATCCTTCTGAACCCGGAGATCCTTGACGTACCATAACCAGCATGTCCTGACGAATGTCAGGACGATTTTTCAAATACTGAACAATAAATTCCCTAAACAGGCTTAAGTTACTGATGAGTTGTTGCTTCTTATCGAACGCTAAAAAAGAGACATGGGTCAATTGAGACAGTTTCTCTAGTGATAAAATCATCTCATCAGTGATGAAATGGACACTTTTTTGGTCAATAAACAAAGAGCGCTTAATTCGTCTGCCACCTGAGGTAAACATCGGCTGCCAGTTAGTAAAGTGTTCTGTAATGAAAGACTTAGTGGGGACTCTGGATACGGTATTATCCCAGTTTTGTATCGTTGTCGTATGCAGCGCCAGGTCAGTAACGATCCCATCAATATTGAGGTGAGGGATTTCAACCCAGTCACCAAGACGAATCGCGTTGGAAGAAGATACTTGCAAGTTTGCCACTAATGAAATCAGGGTGTGTTGAAACAAAAACAGGATAATCGCGGCGACAGCACCAAGACTGGACAAGATTATAAAAGGCGATTTGTCTGCAAGCGTTGCTATAATTAGTATTACTGTTCCAGTAAAAACAAGTATTTTTGCGAGTTGCACATAGCCTTTAATCGACAGGTTCGTTTTTTTTACACGTAATGTGTAGTTAATATAAAACGTATCGAGAGTATTCAGGATAAACCAACCGACTGTCGCGATGAGCAAACTACTGACGAGTGGCTCGATGATGCTAAACACGGCAGGAGGAACATAAGGTAAATATTTTGCCAGCACCAGAGTTGTCACTAATCCCGCAATTAATGCAATCTTATTGTATACCCGAGTTTTTTGATTGATATCGTCACTGTGACAACTTTCACATCCCATGATTTTTTTGACAATATGGCGTGAAATAAAAAACTTGAAGATGAAAAAGATGAGGATACCACCTATAAACACCCCAAATACTGAAAGTGACTCTGCGACACTCAAGTTATGACTAAACCACTCTCGAACCATCATCATATTACATCCTTTAAATCATGAGTCATTGAGAAGGGTGGGGGATATTAGGGTAGCGATAATCAGTTAAGCAAATCCGCTGTTCATTTGCAACGTTTAAAATTTAAAGTGTTCTTGCTTTGGGAGTGGATAATCTTCTCAAGTATGCATTTTGCCGAATTTGTTTTTAATTGTCCGGTAGTGTGGATAATAATTTGGTTTTTTACTCTGTGAGCATTGTTGGTTTTAGTTTTCCTCATAACATCATTTTAATTTTTTCTTGTCTGTTAATTTCCTTGAGGGTTTCCATGGTTTTTGTTTAAAAACTTAAATCATATTAATATGACAAAAAAACACCTCATTGAATAAAATGCTAATTACTATCTGTTTTTTATAATTTCGCGGTTGTGTATTCTGTTTATTGTTATTTACTAAACAGATAGGTGTTGCTATTTATTATGTACACCTAAATTATGCAATTCACTTTTAAGGTGTGACGCTGATTTAAAGAAACGATTTGCTATTACTTAACTATTTGTGGAGAAAGCGATGAAGGAAAGTCAACTGATCAACGGAGAAATGCTCGCAGGGGAAGGTGAAGCTCAACCTATTTATAATCCCGCTACGGGGGCGTTGTTATTTGAATTAACAGAAGCTTCACCAACACAAATTGATCAAGCAGTACTGGCGGCTGAACAGGCATTTAACCACTGGGGAAAAACATCCCCTAAAGTCCGTGCAGAATATTTGTTAAAGCTCGCAGACACTATTGAACAACACACGGATGAACTTGCCCGTATTGAATCACAGAACTGTGGTAAGCCTTTACACCAGGTGATTAACGATGAAATTCCGGCTGCTGCCGACATTTTTCGCTTTTTTGCCGGTGCGGCACGTTGTCAAAATGGCATGGCAGCGGGCGAATATCTGGAAGGTTATACATCCATGATTCGCCGGGATCCCGTAGGGGTCGTTGCTTCCATCTCTCCCTGGAATTACCCATTGATGATGGCAGCATGGAAAATAGCCCCGGCCATTGCGGCGGGTAATTGCATCGTCATAAAGCCTTCCGAAATAACCCCATTGACAACGTTAAAATTTGCGGAACTGGCAAAGGATATTCTGCCTGCTGGCGTGGTGAATGTTGTCTTTGGTCGCGGTCAGATAATCGGTGATGTACTCACTGGTCATGAGAAAGTCCGTATGGTCTCGCTGACCGGGTCCGTTGCCACCGGAGTTCATATTATCAGCCACACGGCCACTACGGTAAAACGCAATCATATGGAGTTAGGTGGAAAATCAGCGGTACTGGTTTTCGATGATGCCAATATTGATGAAGTGGTTGAGGGGATACGTGCATTCGGATTTTATAATGCAGGCCAGGACTGCACTGCGGCATGCCGGATTTATGCACAACGCCATATTTATGATGAGTTGGTTGAAAAGCTCGGTGTTGCTATCCGCAATATAAAAATGGGTGAACCGCAGGATAGCCAGACGGAAATGGGGCCTCTCACCTCACTGGCTCATTTGCAGCGGGTGAGTGATGTGGTAGAGAAAGCCAAACAGCTTGAACATATCACAGTAGTCGCAGGCGGCAGCAAAGCAGAACGCGACGGCTATTTTTATCTACCAACCTTACTTGCCGGGGCACGACAAGAAGACGATATCGTCCGTCATGAAGTGTTTGGACCTGTGGTCAGTATCACTCCCTTCGATACAGAAGAGCAGGTGCTCACATGGGCGAATGAGTCAGAGTATGGGCTGGCTTCTTCCGTCTGGACCGGAGATGTGGGCAGGGCGCATCGCTTAAGTGCTCAGCTTCAATATGGTTGTACCTGGGTGAACACCCACTTTTTACTGGTTAGTGAGATGCCGCACGGTGGAATGAAATTATCCGGTTACGGCAAAGATATGTCCGTCTATGGGCTTGAGGATTACACCACCATCCGCCATGTGATGATCAAGCACTGACTCTCCCAATTACAACTAAAGGAATGATGATGTTTAAATTTCTCTTTTTGTCGCTTTCGTTGTTAACAGCGCAGCAATACGCCTACGCTAAGGACGACATCACGGAGCGAAACTATGATGACGTTATCTTTAAAAATACGCGCTTATCATCCAATCAGACGGAATATCTGACAATTCCGACTGAGTTAGCTCATGCTTATGGCTCAGACTCTACTACTCTCCATCATCTTGATAAAGATCTCGCGGAGTTAGTGAGATTAAGAATTGGCCAAATAGATCAGTGTAATTATTGTGTTATTTTGCACACCAAGCAGACGGAGACGTTAGGTATCTCACCTTCCAAAGTAGCCAGTTTGTCAACCTGGCCACAGAGCAACTTGTTCTCTGGCAAAGAAAAAGCCGCATTGAAATATGCAGAGTCTTTGTCGACACTGCAGCACAATGAGATACAAGCTGATTATGACCAACTCCTAACATTAAAATTCACCTCCCCGGAGATTGAAGAGCTCACTAATGTGGTGATCTTAATGGATGTCTGGTCACGAATATTTATGGCTCAAGGTAAAATTTCGGAACCTCCCATGAACTAACCGTTTTCTGAATCAATTTTTAATAAACTACTTTTAGGAACTATAAAATGAAGAAATTCATATTAAGTACCGTATTCCTGGCGGTTTCATTCTCTGTTGCAGCAAAAGATGTTACTGGTGGAGTGTACGTTGCTACCAATAATGCAGATGAAAACTCAGTTGTTGGCTATACCCAATATTCAGATGGAACATTGTCTAAGATTGGTGAGTTTAAAACAGGCGGTAAAGGAACGGGGCTAGTGGAGCTGTTTGGCTTGCCTTATGATCCAAAATCTGGCCATACGTTTAAAGATGGTATTGATCCACTGGCTGCCGCCTATGGTTTGTGGCGTTCTGCCGACAATAAAAATGTGCTTGTGGTTAATGCCGGTGACGGTACGCTGACTTCGTTGCGGGTTCAGGATGACCTGTCATTGAAGGTGGTCAATAAAATTGCTGCCGGAGATATCAAACCGAACGGTATTGCCTCTTATAAAAACTATGTTTATGTTGCCAGCATGGGGAAGAAAGTTGATGATCCTTCAGAGGGCAATATTAAAGGCTATACTATTGATGACAAGGGTGTCTTGAAGGCCATGCCGGATTCCGTGCGGGTACTCTCGGGCCGCCCGGCAAGTATAGAAGTGACACCTGATGGCAAATATTTAATTATAGTTGAAATTACGACAGGCCTGGTCCGTTCGTATGCTATTGGTACTGATGGTGAATTATCAGACCAGCCTGTTTCGATGATCTACTCGCCGCAAGCAAATAAAAATCGTTTCTTCGCGTTACCTATTGGCACAAAAATCACCAAAGGTGAAAACGGTAATTTTACCCTGCTGGTCACGGAAACGCGTTTTATTGATAGCGCACGTAATTTCTATAACTCTACAGCAGAACAGAAGAAAAAATATCCATTCCTTCAACGTTTCCAGGGCCAGACCGGTTCCGTTACCTCGTATAATATAGACAAGGAAGGTAAGCTGACGATGGTCTCGCCGGATGTTCTCGCCGGTGATGATATTTGGGGAGGAGAGCAGGCTGTATGTTGGGTCACCGCATCCAAAAATGGGAAATATGCCTGGACAACAAATCCACTGACCTCAAGTATCTCCACCTACACTGTAAACAGTGATGGCAGCATCAAACTGAAAAAACAAGTTGATTATCAGGATGCAAAATATGATGAGTATTTCCTCGACATGGATTTGAGTGCTGATGGAAATTACGTGAATGTTCTTAGTGGTAATACGGGTAAAGCCTTTGTGTTTAAGATAGATCACCAGAGTGGCGACTTAACGAAAGTGGGCGAGTATCCAGGGAGTGCTTTAATCCATTCATTTGGAATCGTCACTATTCCTTATAATAAATAGCATTATGCGGTGATGTTTGTTGCCTGGTGGCGCTACGCTGACCAGGCCTACAAAACCCGTAGGCGCGGCAAGCGTAGCGCCGCCGGGCGCCAGACGAAAAAAAGCCCGTACTTTCGTACGAGCTTTCATCTTGAATATGGCGGTGAGGGGGGGATTCGAACCCCCGATACGTTGCCGTATACACACTTTCCAGGCGTGCTCCTTCAGCCACTCGGACACCTCACCATATTGTCTTCCCAGTGTTGCTGGGACGGGCGCTAATGTAGGGAAAAGCGTAACTTGCGTCAATCAACTTTTTTAAAAATCCACGCGATTAGCCAAACTTCATCCAACCTGCTTTCGGATTAACCGCGATCCGCTTTTTTTCTCATCATCCGCTTAAACGCTGACAGCCCGCTGAAATTTGCTATGCTGACAAACCGATATAAAACAACACGCAATCGAAGCGCATACGCCCTGATTAAAGAAAGGCGCATTATAAAAGGAGAGCAGTATGGAGATTATTTTTTACCATCCCACTTTTGATGCCGCGTGGTGGATAGCTGCCCTGGAGAAACAACTGCCGGGGGCCCGCGTCCGGGAATGGAAGCGCGGTGACAACGAAAGGGCCGATTACGCGCTGGTGTGGCATCCCCCCGTCGAGATGCTGCAAGGCCGCGACCTGAAAGCCGTATTTGCACTCGGCGCCGGGGTGGACTCCATTCTCAGCAAGCTGCAAGCACACCCGGAAATGCTGCCACAGTCGATTCCGTTGTTCCGTCTCGAGGACACCGGCATGGGTCTGCAAATGCAGGAATATGCGGTCAGCCAGGTGCTGCACTGGTTCCGTCGCTTTGATGATTACCAGGCGCTGAAGCAAGAAACGCGCTGGCAGCCGCTGGACGAATATACCCGCGAAGAATTTACCATCGGCATCATGGGCGCGGGCGTGCTGGGCAGTAAAGTCGCTGAAAGCCTGTTGGCGTGGGGCTTCCCGGTGCGGGTCTGGAGCCGGAGCCCTAAAAACTGGCCGCACGTGAAGAGTTTTGCTGGTAGCGACGAACTGGGCGAGTTCCTGCGTGAAACGCGGGTGCTGATTAACCTGCTGCCGAATACCGCAGAGACCGTCGGTATCATTAATCATTCGCTGCTCGAGCAACTACAGGATCACAGCTATCTGCTGAACCTCGCGCGCGGGGTGCATGTTAATGAAGATGACCTGCTGCGCGCCCTGGAAAATGGCAAGCTGAAAGGCGCGATGCTGGACGTGTTCAGCCGCGAACCACTGCCGGTAGAAAGCCCGCTCTGGCGCCATCCTCGCGTGGCGATGACCCCGCACATTGCAGCAGTGACGCGTCCGCAGGAAGCCATTGCCTATATTGGTAAAACCATCACTGGGCTGGAGAACGGGGAAGCCGTCACCGGGCAGGTCGACAGGTCACGCGGATACTGAGTTCAACCCGGCGGTGCCGGGTTTTTCGCTAATAAAGACCAGGCATTCCTGCTATGCTTGGCTTTAAAAGAGAGAGGAGAATGTGATGTATCCTGTTGACCTGCATATGCACACCGTCGCCAGCACCCACGCTTACAGCACCCTTCATGACTATATCGCCGAAGCGAAACGCAAAGGTATCAAGCTGTTTGCCATTACCGATCACGGGCCTGATATGGCCGACGCTCCGCACTATTGGCACTTCGTCAATATGCGTATCTGGCCGCGGATGGTCGATGGGGTGGGGATTTTGCGTGGCATTGAGTCCAACATCAAAAATACGCTCGGCGAAATTGATTGCACCGGGCCGATGCTGACCTCTCTGGATTTTATCATTGCCGGGTTCCACGAACCGGTGTTTCCGCCGCAGGATAAAGCCACCCATACCGAAGCGATGATTGCCGCGATCGCCAGCGGCAATGTGCACATGATAAGCCATCCGGGTAACCCGAAATTCCCGATTGATATCAACGCAGTGGCGCAAGCCGCGGCGAAACACCACGTGGCGCTGGAAATTAATAACTCCTCTTTCATCTCTTCGCGCCTGGGCAGCGAAGATAACTGCCGGGCGGTAGCCGCCGCGGTGCGTGATGCCGGAGGTTGGGTGGCGTTAGGCTCAGATTCTCATACCGCGTTTACACTGGGTGATTTTACCGAGTGCCGAAAAATTCTGGATGCGGTCGATTTCCCCGAAGAGCGGATCCTTAATGTCACCCCGCGTCGGTTCCTGAATTTCCTCGAATCGCGCGGCGTGCCGCCGATTGCTGAATTTGCTGAACTTTAATTGTCTCAATGGAATAAATGAATGAACGAGTTTTCAATCCTCTGCCGCGTGCTGGGCTCTTTGTACTATCGTCAACCGCAGGATCCGCTGCTGGTGCCGCTGTTTACGCTGATTCGTGATGGCAAGCTGGCGGCGAGCTGGCCGCTGGAGCAGGACGAGTTGCTGGAACGTCTGCAAAAGAGCTGCGATATGCAGCAGGTGGCAACGGATTACAACGCGCTGTTTGTCGGCGAAGAGTGTAGCGTTTCCCCTTATCGTAGCGCCTGGGTTGAAGGGGCGACGGAAGCCGATGTACGCAGCTTCCTCTCTTCACGCGGAATGCCACTGAGCGATACGCCAGCCGACCACATCGGCACGCTGCTGCTGGCGGCGTCCTGGCTGGAAGATAACGCCGCTGACGATGAGAATGAAGCGGTAGATACCCTGTTTGCCGATTACCTGCTGCCTTGGGTCGGCACCTTCCTCGGTAAGCTGGATGCTCACGCCACTACCGCATTCTGGCGTACGCTGTCGACCATTACCCGCGAAGCGATTTCCGCGATGTGGGACGAAATCTCGGAAGACGACGAACAGTAAAAGGTGATTTACATCACAATGTAAATGTAACGAATAGATAGCTGTTGCAAAAATTGTGCGTCCGATCTCATCTGCTAGCCGCGCATCTGCTATGATGCGCGGCATGAACATACTTCTCTCTCTCGCGCTGACAACAGGCATTCTCTCCGGTCTCTGGGGATGGGTTGCCGTGTCTCTCGGCCTGCTCAGCTGGGCGGGCTTTCTCGGCTGTACCGCTTACTTTGCCTGTCCGCAGGGTGGGCTGAAAGGGCTGGCTATTGCTTCTGCCACCGTGATGAGCGGCGTGGTGTGGGCGATGGTGATTATCCACGGCAGCGCGCTGGCGCCGCATCTGGAGATCCTCGGTTATATGATGACCGGCGTGGTCGCGTTCCTGATGTGTTTACAGGCGAAGCAGATGCTGCTGTCGTTTGTACCGGGCACCTTTATTGGCGCCTGTGCCACGTTTGCGGGGCAGGGCGACTGGAAACTGGTGGTGCCTTCGCTGCTGGTAGGGCTGGTTTTTGGCTATGCGATGAAGAACAGCGGACTGTGGCTGGCGGCCTGGAGTGCCCGGCGTCAACCGGCTGATAATGCCGTGAAGATGAACCCCGAAAACTAAATCAGAAATAAAAAAGCGTAGCTAAGTGGCTACGCTTTTTTTTGCCGAATCGGTATCAGGATTCCGGCGGTGAAGCCATATCGCGGTATTTTGCGAGGATTGGATTGTTCACCTCGCCGGAACTTTGCAGGTTCCACAAGCCACGATCGATACCATCGTTTATCAGATAAATCACGCCCGTTTCAATGGCTGACATCAGACACAGCATCACCGGTTCATTCGAGGTATACCCAATTTCACCTTCCAGCAGCCGCTGGTAATCAATGAAGCGGAATACCCCGGCCTGAACTTCATAAGACAATATTGTCTTACTGGTATTCACTGATGCCAGCACTTCGCCGGTGCTGACGTTAACCACACGCAGGTTAACCGCAATCTGGTCAAGCTGGTATTGGGCATCGGCTCCGATACCGAAATAACGCGCCCCGGCACCGCCGGATTTGACGTTACTTTCATAGCCGATAATCGATCCTTCAATAATAATATTCGCCGAGCTTAACGACTGTAACGGTGCGCGGTTATTAACGCCAACGGTGCCATTTTCCTGCGCTGCACGAATGATTTTGCGTTCATTAAGCAGGTTTTGTAATCCCTGACGTTCCAGCGGAATAAACCATTTGGAATCTTTCAACGCCGTCACCAGCATCGCTGTCGCACTTTGTGGCACGGCAGTTGAGAAGTTACTGGCCGGATAGGGTTTAAACTGCCCGGTTTCATCCTGAATATTGTAGACCGAAACATACAGCTTACCCTGCGGGGAAGGCAGGTGCGTCAGGTCACGATAACTCTGCGCCCGTGGCATTAACGTCGGTTTTGCCGCCTCTTTCGGCGGGGCGGTCAGACAGCCACTGAGCACGATGACCACCAGAAGTACAAATAAACGCTTCATAATTATAGTCCTGTTGAGGTCTGTGATTATTGGTCACTCGTTGATGTCTGTTGCACCCCGGATACCTGAATTGTTGAGGTTTTCCCGGTACTTCTGTCGGTCACGTTCAGCGTGAGCAGGCCATTACTGTTCTGAATATCGACAATAAAGTCGTTGGTCACGAGGCGTCCGGGTTTTCCGGTGGCGACGTTTCCTAACAGACCGCTCAAAAGCTGAGACTGAATCGCTGACGTAAAGTTATCCAGTGCCGACGGCGCGTTATAACCAAAATCGTCACTGCCTCCGGGCGCTTTATAGGAGTTCTGCGCCTGGGCCTCATTTAGCAAGAAAGCGCCGTTATTCGGGTTTCCACCGAAATTAGGGTTAACGAACTGGAAAACCATATTACCGGCCCAACTTGCTGGTGTAATCAAAGCGAGCAAAACGACAGTACAGGCGATACGCATGATTGCCTCCACCCTCTATGTTTAAAATTCATCGTGTGCCAGATCGTCCGTTTTTAATAATGCCTGGTCGATTTGACGTTTATTGATACCTTCCTGAGTAATCTGTAGTGCTGCGTCTACGGTCTTATCAAATTCCCGTTTTATCGGGAATAAAAAGGTCTGAAATATAATATCCTGATTGACCGTTATCGTTATCCAGCTACCCCAGCGAGCGCTGGGTCGTTCATTTATCGATAAATTTTCGCGGGTACTGCTGGCCCATTTGTCGGTAAAGGCACGATAAAAATCATGTCCAACCGACGAGACGGTGTGATCGGCCACGATACCCGGTATTTCGACCTCTCCGGCATGTGAAGAGGACGCAAGCAGGAGCAGGTTTGCAGCTGCAAGCCAGCACAGGGAACGTTTCATAGTGTTTGCCTGTTTACTTAACGCCTGAGATTATCATTCGCCCAGGAAACAGCTTGGGTCCGGTTTTTAACGGCTAGTTTCTTGAAAAGGTTGTATAGATGGGTTTTGACGGTGTTTTCGCTAATGAACAACGAGCGCGCAATTTCGACATTAGACGCGCCGACGCGCAGTTTATTCAGGATTTCCCGTTCTCGCTGCGTCAGCATTGCGCTTTCTGCATTGTTGTAACGGTAGTTGCCTGAATGGGTAATCAAATAACTCGCGAGCTTATGCGAAAAGTAACATTCGCCCTGCATAATCATGTTTAATCCTTCGATTAAACGTGATTCAGTTTCGTTGTTATAAAAGACACCGTTGATATGCGGCCAGTTTTCTATGTCCTTAAACGGGTATTCTTCTGGTGTATTTAGTAGTACCAGTTTCATCCCATTGTTTTTCCGGCCTAAATTTTCCTGCCAGTGGGTGATCAGCCTTTTATCCGCCTCCATCATATCGAAGATCATGATGCTGTCAGGCAACGGTTCTTCGATAATACGATGAATATTCTGCACTTTTCCTGAAATATCCAGTGTCGATTTTAAATATTGTAAAAGCGCACTGGCTTGCAAAGACGGCTTGGTGACAAGGACGAGCGTACTGCCTAAACTATGGACTTCATTTAACATGATGAAACTCCAACGTTTTTATAGCAGCTATCAGTTTCCACGCAAAAATATACGTGATTCCAGAAGTACTGATTGAGGCTGCATTGCTGTGTATACGTAAAGTCGAAAACCCAAGATGGGTAAAAGTCAATAAAACAATATTCGGTGCTGCTGTTTTCAATCTAGTCATTACTAAACTTTAAGCAAGATCAAACACTGTAACAGAATGTAAAATGGAATATTAAAATGTAAATACTGGCTTCATAAATCATTTAGAAGTGATGATAAAGTTGTACATGTAAATATCATTGCGTCAAATTAGTAAATCACACAAATCACGTATCTCAATGAAATTATTGAGATATATTGCCAATCATTTGAATGTAATTGATGGATAAATAGTTTCTGTGTTTGTAACGGTTTTATCCTGAAGAAATGTTAGGTAAATGAGATCGCGATCCACATCCGAGGGCTTGGTTTTTCTGTCTTTGCTTAAACGCATTGATTTATAAGCTTATCCAGTTTTCCCTGTATGTTCTGATAATAATCTCATTTAAAGACTGATAGATAGCTTAATTCTCATACTTAGGAATGATCCGAAAAAAATAAAATCAACCTTGCGGGTGACACCTTTTAATTTTGGTCAGCAACATACTGTTCATCGTAACGCCGCATTAACAAGTACCTCGGCGTTATTTAACAGTGCAACACGCAACCAGGATTCAAGCGGGTGGAAGATGAACAAGAAAGTGTATTTTCTGTCGTTATCACTGCTGGCGATACCTGGATTAGTAGCTGCATCGGGTTATGATCTGGCAAGCCCAGAATATAATCTGGTAGCCAATGGCCTGAACGCTAATCTTGCTAATCAAGCCGCTATTGTTGGACAGCAAGGTTACGGGAATGGCACGAATGCTCAACAGGATGGCAATCACCAAATTGCGGTTATTTCTCAACGAGGTAATAGCAATCAGGCGGATGTTTCGCAATCCGGTGGGTACAATCTGGCCTACGTAGATCAGGCCGGAAGTAGTAATGATGCAGATATTAGCCAATCAGGCTATGGGAATACGGGGATTATTATCCAAAGAGGTTCGGGTAATTATGCCAATATTTCACAGCAGCAGTCCGTAGGTAGTAAAACAGTTATTGTGCAAAACTCATCGCAAATGGCCGTGCGTGTTATTACACGTTAACGAATATTTGACGAATTCTATCAAGCCAATGGGGGTTTTATGAAACTGATTACCTTAGCTGTATTCACTGCAGTAATGATTTCGGGTAGTGCGTTTGCCGATAGTTTTGGTGGCGGTCATGGTGGTGGACATGGTGGCGGAGGTCCAACCCTTCCACAAAATTCCAGCAACGAAACGGTGAATATTTACCAGGCGGGTGGCAATAACGGCGCCAGCGTAGATCAAAGTGGCTCTAAATACGGCGATGTTAACATCAGCCAGCAAGGCTTCAATAACCTTGCTACGGCAACCCAGAGCAGCGCTTATAACAGTGACATTAATGTGAGCCAAACCGGCTTTGGTAACGCGTCGAGCAACCTGCAAACGGGTGACAACTCTACCATTAACGTCAGCCAGTCTAACCTGTTTGGTTGGGGCGGCGGCAACTCTGCTAACGTGAATCAGACCGCAGACAGCTCCATCGTGAACGTGACACAGAACGGCTCTGCAAACTGGGCGAACGTTTACCAGCATTAATCTGGTTTTCGAACGATAAAAAACAGGGCCAGTTGCCCTGTTTTTTTATGGGAGGACATCATGAATAGCTTACTTATCGCAGTCGCCTTGACCAACAGCATTGCCTTTAATGTCACTCACCAGGGCGAAATGTACACCATCACGCCACAGGTTACGGTGACAGAGCCTTGCCAGTGTCGGGTCAGTATTCATACGACGCGTCAGGGTGAAGGGGGCAGCAGCAATATTCAACAAAGTAAAATTTTAAGTTTACCCGCTAATCAGCCGATAGATCTCTCACGGATGCAGTTAAATATTTCGCAGAACGACACGGTAAAAGTGGTGGTCACGCTGACGGATGGTCAGGCGCTGAATCTTACAGCCCAGTGGCCTAATACGGAAAGAACCTAGCGGTTAAGTGTCTTTTGAGTGGTGCGATTGGCATTAATTCACGGGCATGATTACTTTTAAGTGATGGGTTTTACGGTGTCGTGATGTCGTTGTTCGCACGGTGCATGGGCAGCGTGCGTATTTAACAGTCTCAAGGATGATGTTTTTCTTCCTCGGAGCTACGCGATGAAAACCTTAACTAAGACGTTTTGCTTTGCCCTTTGTCTGTCATCGGCCCTGTTAACGGGGGCGGCGACAGCGGCTTCTACCCAAGTGAATGGGGGTGTTATCCATTTCGTCGGATCGATTGTGGAAGATCCCTGTAATATCGCTACCCGTTCCGAGCAGATTTCCCTGAGCTGCCATCGAGAAGGAAAGATGCAGACCTCAACAATTTCATACCAGCAGGCTACCGCAGGGAAGCTCGTTAACAACGATATGGCTACGGTCAGTATGCGCTACATCAATCCTCAGAAAACACTCGGTGTTGTGACGGTTAATTACCGTTAACGTCTTTATGGATCAACGCTTTCTCCTGCTTTGACTAAACTTGAACAGAGTGAACGTCCGGCAGGAGAAATTTATGACCGCGAGAATCCAGACTCTTCAGGCCGATATCACCACCCTTGATGTTGACGTTATCGTCAACGCTGCCAATCCGTCATTGATGGGCGGCGGCGGTGTCGACGGCGCTATTCATCGTGCAGCCGGTCCGACGTTACTTGAAGCCTGTAAAAAAGTACGCCTGCAGCAGGGGGAGTGCCCGCCCGGCCATGCGGTCATTACCGAGGCGGGAAATCTGAAAGCCAAGGCGGTTATCCATACCGTTGGGCCGGTGTGGCGTGGCGGCGATCAGCATGAGGCGACACTGTTGCAGGATGCGTATCGCAATAGTCTGCAACTGGCGGAAGCCAACGGCTATCGTACAATCGCTTTCCCGGCTATCAGTACCGGCGTTTATGGCTATCCGAAAGCCGCCGCCGCAGAAATTGCCTTTACGACCGTTCAGCGCTGGCTGGAAAGCCACGCGTTACCTGAACAGGTCACTTTCGTATGTTTTGATGAGGACAGCGCGCATTTGTATGCTCGATTACAAAGTCAGCAAGGAAACTGAACCCCACCTGCGTCCGACGCTGGTGTCATCAGACCACGCCCCGTCGACCGTTTGCGGTCTGCACACGCTTGAAAACAGTCTCGAAGCCTTTGCCGCTCGCTATCAGCTGGCGGCTCGGGCGCAGCGTACTCTCGATGTTCAATACTATATCTGGGAAAACGATGTTTCCGGCCGGTTGCTGTTTCAGGCACTACTGGACGCAGCGAACAGAGGCGTCGCCGTGCGTTTACTGCTTGATGACAATAATACCAGTGGGCTGGATGACACGTTGCGGGTGCTGGATACGCATCCGAACATAGAGGTGCGGCTGTTTAATCCATTCTCTTTTCGTACCCTAAGAATGCTGGGATATCTGACTGATTTTGCGCGGCTTAACCGGCGAATGCACAACAAAAGCTTCAGTGCAGACGGCGAGGCGACGATCATCGGTGGGCGTAATGTGGGCGATGCCTATTTCGGGATAGGTGAGGAGCCGCTGTTTACCGACCTCGACGTGCTGGCCATTGGCCCGGTGGTCAAAGACGTTGAAGAGGATTTTGAGCGCTACTGGCAGAGTGACTGCGTCGCCAGGCTTGAACATGTTTTGTCGGAGGAGGGCTCTGCAGCCTCACCGGTGTCGATGCTGAACTTTGATGAACAGCAGCAGGCCGCCGCGGAACGCTACCTTGAAAAGATGGCGGCGACGGAGGTGTCGCAGCGACTGGCGCAGGGCAATTTACCCTTTGTCCGTGCGCAGACCAAACTGCTCAGCGACGACCCGCGTAAAGGGCAGGGCAAAGCCGCCCGGCGCACGATGCTGCCAGAACGTTTACGCAGCGTAATGGGTACGCCGGAAACCAATATCGATATTATTTCGTCCTATTTCGTGCCTGGGCGCGCGGGCGTGGCGCTGATCCTGCAACTGGTGCGGAAAGGCGTCAAGGTGGCGATCCTGACCAACTCGCTGGCGGCCAACGACGTGGCCGTTGTCCATGCCGGTTACGCGCGCTGGCGTAAAAAGCTGCTGCGTCATGGGGTGGAACTGTATGAACTCAAACCGACCCATCACCCACGGCAAGGTCTACGCGATCGCGGGTTGACCGGTAACTCTGGCTCCAGCCTGCATGCCAAAACGTTTAGCGTCGATGGTAAAAAGGTCTTCATTGGCTCGTTTAATTTTGATCAGCGCTCGGCGTTGCTGAATACAGAGATGGGCCTGGTTATCGACAGTGAAAGTCTCGCCCAACGGATCCACCATCGTTTTGTTCGCAGCCAGCGGGATGCCGCCTGGCAATTGCGCTTAACGCGCTGGGGGAAAATTCACTGGATTGATCGGGAAGACGGAAAAGAAACCGTGCTGAAACGGGAGCCGATGGCGAAATTCTGGCAACGCGTCCTGGTGCTGGTGGCGTACGTGCTACCGGTGGAGTGGCTGCTGTAGGTCGGAAAAGCGTGTCGGGCTGCATTTCACGCCGCAGCCCGACTAAAGGTGTTACTGTGCTGACGGTTGCGTAGTCTTAGGCGGGGTCTGGGGTTTACCCGAGAACAGGAAACGCAGCAGCGGCACGCGCAGGTGCAGCTCATACAGGATAACGGCAATGCCGACCACAAACACCAGGCCGGTGATAAAACCGAGCAGGTTGGAGTGGATAACCGGAGCGATCCACGCCCCGTACAGCAGGGTAAGCGGGTGGTGGACCAGATAAATAAACAGCGAAGCGTTAACGAAATAGGTCACGCGGCTGGATTTAAAATTCAGCATCCGGTGGCCGAAGGCAAACACCACATTCACCATCCACAGGCCCAGCGCCATCGTAATAACGTATTCCGTTTCGTACATCCAGGCATCGCCTGAGCCATACTGCTGATTCAGGCGATAGGCGATGAAGCCCAGCACCGCGCCCGCCATGCATCCCGGCGATGGGGTGGTGAACAGATTTTTCAGATGTGGATTAACGAACGCCTGCGCCCCAAGAATAAAGAACGGCAGGTAGAACAGGGTTTGCATCACCACAAAGTTAAACAGTCCGTCGCTGAGGATGGGCGGGTAGAGGATGAACAGGGTGCGGCGAATAATGGCGTACAACACGCCCAACGCGAGGAACAAGCCCGACAGCTGCAGCATCGACACGTTATTAAAGAATGCGACAATCGAGGCTTTCTGACGCTTTTTGATCCACTGGAACAGCGCCAGACCCAGGGTGGTCAGCACTACCAGCACCAGCAGGAACCACAGGTGCGACACCAGTTCCCATGCGAGGGTGTTGTATTTTTGATAGCCGGTCAGCGTATGCCAGTTGTCGGCCTTACCTTCCACATACTGGAGCATCAGAAACTGCGGCAACGTCAGCAGCGGGATGGCGGTCAACATCGGGATACCGACGCGCTCGACGCGCACCTTCCACCACTTCTTCATCGGATAGCGTAAAAACAGCATATAGGAGAAGTAGCCGGAGATGACGAAAAACACCTGCATACGGAAGGAATGGATAAAGTCGTTGAACAGCGTCAGCCACCAGGAGGGTTCCACGCTATTAACGTGCCAGGTGTGGCTGGAGTAGATCAGCGAGATGTGAAAAGGGATCCCTAACAGCATCAGCCACGCGCGGATGGAGTCGAGGAAATATTCGCGTTGAGCAGGTACATTATTCATAAAGTCAATGAATTCTCAGACTAATCGTCTTATCGGTCAGATTGATAACGGTTAAATTCGAGCAACCCTACACGAAGTCCGGGAACCTGTCTTTAGGAGTCGCACGCAAAGTGCAGTCAGGTACGGCGTGTTGTTTAAACCCTAGGCCACCGAGCCGAACAAAATGGGGATTATGTTGTCGGATTGCCTGAGTTTCCATTAAAATGGATCGGATCGATTTAAGCACACAAAGGGGGAAGTGCTTACTAATTATGAAAAATAAACCACAGATGATGAAACTGCGTTGGTTAGGCGCAGCCGTAATGTTGTCCCTGTGTACTTCATCTGCATGGGCGTTCAGTATTGATGATGTAGCGAAGGAAGCGAAAGCGCTCGCTGGCAAGGGCTACGAAGCGCCAAAAAGTAACCTGCCCTCCGTATTCCGCGACATGAAATATGCGGACTATCAACAGATTCAGTTCAACCACGACAAAGCTTACTGGAGCAAGGTCAAGACACCATTTAAGCTCGAGTTCTACCATCAGGGGATGTATTTCGATACGCCGGTCGCCATCAATGAAGTGACCGCCACCTCGGTGAAAAAGATTAAGTACAGCCCGGACTACTTCAATTTTGGCGACGTCAAGCATGATAAGGACACCGTCAAGGATCTGGGTTTTGCCGGCTTTAAAGTGCTGTATCCGATCAACAGCAAAGATAAAAACGACGAAATTGTCAGCATGCTCGGAGCCAGCTATTTCCGCGTTCTCGGTCAGGGCCAGACCTATGGCCTGTCTGCGCGTGGTCTTGCTATCGATACGGCTTTGCCATCCGGCGAAGAGTTCCCGCGTTTTCGTGAGTTCTGGATTGAGCGTCCAAAACCAACCGATAAACGTCTGACTATTTATGCACTGCTGGATTCCCCACGTGCGGCAGGTGCCTATCGCTTTGTGGTCATGCCTGGCCGCGATACCGTGGTCGACGTACAGTCGAAGGTTTACCTGCGCGATAAAGTCGGCAAGCTGGGCGTTGCCCCGCTGACCAGCATGTTCCTGTTCGGGCCAAATCAGCCGTCTCCAACCACCAACTTCCGTCCTGAACTGCACGACTCTAACGGTCTGTCGATTCTGGCGGGGAATGGGGAGTGGATCTGGCGTCCGTTGAACAACCCGAAACACCTGGCGGTCAGCAGCTACGCGACTGAAAATCCACAGGGCTTTGGTCTGCTGCAGCGCGGCCGTCAGTTCTCTCGTTTTGAAGATCTCGACGATCGTTATGACCAGCGTCCAAGCGCATGGGTCACGCCGAAGGGCGATTGGGGTAAAGGTAAAGTCGAACTGGTGGAAATTCCAACCAACGACGAAACCAACGATAACATCGTCGCTTACTGGACCCCGGACCAGCTGCCGGACGCCGGGAAAGAGATGAAGTTCAACTACACCATCACCTTCAGCCGTGACGAAGACAAACTGCACGCCCCGGAAAGCGCGTATGTGATGCAGACGCGTCGTTCAACGGGTGATGTGAAGCAGTCGAACCTGATTCGTCAACCTGATGGCTCGATTGCGTTCGTCGTTGACTTCGCTGGCGCAGACATGAAAAAGCTGCCGCAGGATACGCCAGTGACCGCGCAGACCAGTATCGGTGACAACGGGGAAATCGTGGACAGCAACGTTCGCTACAACCCGGTCACCAAAGGCTGGCGTCTGACGATGCGTTTGAAAGTCAAAGATGTGAAGAAGACCACCGACATGCGTGCGGCGCTGGTCAATGGCGATCAGACGCTGAGTGAAACCTGGAGCTATCAGCTACCTGCCAATGAATAAGATAAACGAGTATATCGATGCGATGCCGCTCTCAGATGCTGAGAAAGCGGCATTGCCGACCACTGATTTTCGTGCTCTGCATCAGGCGCTGGATACTGAACATACCCCGATCGCGCGTGAAGATGATTCCCCGCTCGGCTCGGTAAAAGCGCGCCTGGAGCAGGCGTGGCCGGATTCGCTGGCTGAAGGGCAGTTGATCAAAGACGCGGAAGGACGCACTCAGCTCGAAGCCATGCCGAAGGCGACGCGTTCATCTATGTTCCCCGATCCGTGGCGGACCAACCCGATTGGGCGCTTCTGGGACAGAATGCTGGGCCGTGAGGTTCAGCCGCGTTATCTGTCGCGTCTGACCCAGGAAGAGCGTGAGCATGAAGCCAAATGGCGTACCGTCGGGACCATCCGTCGTTACATCCTGTTGCTGCTGACGCTGGTGCAGACCGTGGTCGCCACCTGGTACATGAAAACCATTCTGCCGTACCAGGGCTGGGCGCTGGTTAACCCAATGGACATGCGCGGTCAGGATCTGCTGGTTTCCTTTATGCAGCTCCTGCCGTACGTTCTGCAAACCGGGATCCTCATCCTGTTTGCTATCCTGTTCTGTTGGGTCTCCGCCGGATTCTGGACCGCGTTGATGGGCTTCCTGCAATTGCTGATTGGCCGCGATAAATACAGTATTTCTGCGTCTACCGTCGGTGACGAGGAGCTGAATCCTGAGCATCGCACCGCGCTTATCATGCCTATCTGTAATGAAGACGTTGACCGCGTATTTGCGGGTCTGCGTGCGACCTGGGAATCGGTGAAAGCCACCGGCAACCACAAGCACTTCGACGTCTACATTCTCAGCGACAGCTACGATCCTGATATCTGTATGCGTGAGCAGAAAGCGTGGATGGAGCTGATTGCAGAAGTGCAGGGCGAAGGGCAGATTTTCTACCGTCGTCGTCGCCGTCGTGTGAAGCGTAAAAGCGGAAACATTGATGACTTCTGCCGCCGTTGGGGCAACCAGTACAGCTACATGGTGGTGCTGGATGCAGACTCCGTGATGACCGGGGACTGCCTGTGCGGTCTGGTGCGTCTGATGGAAGCCAATCCGAACGCCGGGATCATCCAGTCTTCGCCGAAAGCGTCCGGAATGGACACGCTGTACGCGCGTTGCCAGCAGTTTGCGACCCGTGTGTACGGCCCGCTGTTTACCGCTGGTCTGCACTTCTGGCAGTTGGGTGAGTCCCATTACTGGGGTCACAACGCCATTATCCGCGTGAAGCCGTTCATTGAGCACTGTGCGCTGGCTCCGCTGCCGGGTGAAGGCTCCTTCGCCGGATCTATCCTCTCCCACGACTTCGTGGAAGCGGCGCTGATGCGTCGAGCCGGATGGGGGGTGTGGATTGCCTATGACCTGCCGGGATCGTATGAAGAGCTGCCGCCGAACCTGCTGGATGAACTGAAGCGTGACCGTCGCTGGTGCCACGGTAACCTGATGAACTTCCGTCTGTTCCTGGTGAAAGGGATGCACCCGGTACACCGGGCGGTGTTCCTGACCGGCGTGATGTCCTATCTGTCGGCTCCGCTGTGGTTTATGTTCCTGGCGTTGTCTACCGCGCTGCAGGTCGTTCATGCGCTCACCGAGCCGCAGTACTTCCTGCAACCGCGTCAGCTTTTCCCGGTTTGGCCGCAGTGGCGTCCTGAACTGGCGATTGCGCTGTTTGCCTCGACGATGGTGCTGCTGTTCCTGCCGAAGCTGCTGAGCATCATTCTTATCTGGTGCAAAGGCTCGAAAGAGTTTGGCGGCTTCTTCCGCGTTACGCTTTCTCTGCTGCTGGAAGTGCTGTTCTCAGTCCTGCTGGCCCCGGTACGTATGCTGTTCCATACCGTGTTCGTGGTCAGTGCATTCCTCGGTTGGGAAGTGGTGTGGAACTCCCCGCAGCGTGATGATGACTCTACTCCTTGGGGTGAAGCCTTCATGCGCCACGGCTCTCAGCTGCTGCTGGGTCTGGTGTGGGCGGCTGGCATGGCATGGCTGGATCTGCGCTTCCTGTTCTGGCTGGCACCGATTGTGTTCTCGCTGATCCTGTCGCCGTTCGTCTCGGTGATTTCCAGCCGTTCGACCGTCGGTCTGCGCACCAAACGCTGGAAACTGTTCCTGATCCCGGAAGAGTATTCTCCGCCGCAGGTTCTGAAAGACACCGACAGGTATGTGGCGCTGAACCGCACCCGTTCGCTGGATGATGGCTTTATGCACGCGGTATTTAACCCGTCATTTAACGCCCTGGCGACCGCAATGGCCACTGCGCGTCACCGCGCAAGTGATGTGCTGGAGATTGCCCATGATCGTCACGTTGAGCAGGCGCTTAACGACACCCCGGACAAACTGACACGCGATCGTCGTCTGGTGCTGTTGAGCGACCCGGTGACGCTGTCGCGGATGCACTATCGCGTCTGGTCCTCCCCGGAGCGCTACTCTTCGTGGGTCAGCCATTACGCGAATATCACGCTGAACCCAATGGCGTTGAAAGCGAAGTAATTGCGGCCAAACGCTGCGTGAAAATAAAATACCGGTCAGTTGGCCGGTATTTTTTTATATGAGGTTTTGATGAACAAGCATCTGGTAAGAGCGATGGCCCTCGGCCTGATGGCGCTGATGCTCAGCGGCTGCGGCAGTATAATCAGCCGAACCATTCCGGGGCAGGGACATGGGAATCAGTATTACCCCGGCGTGCAGTGGGACGTGCGTGATTCAGCCTGGCGCTATATTACTATCCTCGACCTGCCGTTTTCGCTGGTGTTCGACACGCTATTGCTGCCGATTGACGCCCATCACGGCCCATACGAGTAATCAGCGTTCATCCCACTCGTCGGCTGCCGTCTGGCCCTCTTCAGTGTCCAGCGGCGGTTCGAGTTGAAATTCGCCTTCATCCCATTCATGGAGCGTATTTTCTTCGATCCACTCTGTGGTCAGCTCTATCTCGTCGAAATCCCCGTCAAAGACGCTCTGCGCGCCTTCTCCACTGAGCATCGGCAGGCATTCCCCCTCATCACCTTCATCGGCAAAGAATTCCGCCTGCCACATAATGTCCCCATCCTGCAGGATGTATTTTTGCAGGTTGAATTGTTGAACGCTCAGTTCATCTTCCCCGGCGTTGGGGCTGTTGGCGATAAACTCTTCGCGTGCCGCATCAATAGCTTCGTCGAGCGTGGCGTACATGGTCATCTCATTCTCCCTGCGGTTTGACGTGGTTTTCAGGAAAAGAATAGACGAAGTTTCGGATATGCAAGGACCAAGGGCCAAAAATCATCCGGATGAATTAATTAACGACAGGGGTATCGTCATTTTCTCCGTCGGGGGAGGGGAGGGGGGCCCGGCGCGTGCGGCGCAGACTGAATGCCGTATACACGGCGTTAAACAACACTACGCCAGCGGTCACGAAGAACACCGCGCGAAAGCCGTAACTGGCCGACACCGAGGCGCCGATCAGCGGCCCGGTGACGTTGCCAATATCACGGAACGACTGGTTATAACTGAAAATGCGCCCGGCAATCTGATTGGTTGAGTTGTAGACCAGCAGCGTTTGCACCACCGGCAGCAGGGCGCCGTCCGCGGCACCCAGCAGGAAACGCAGGACGCCAAGCTGCCACGGGGTTTGAACAAACGCCATCGGCACCAGCAGTAACACTGAGACAATCAGCGCGACGATCAGGATTTTTTCCGGGCCAATTCTGTCGCCTAACTTGCCAAGCCGTGGGGCGCTAAGCAGGGCAGCCACGCCGGGCACTGAGGCAATCATCCCACTGATAAAGGCGATGTTACTGACGTTACCCGCCAGCTCACGCACGTACAGCGTCAGGATCGGCGCAATCGAGCCGGTGGCGACCTGAATAATCATCGAGGTTACAAACAGGCACAGCACCAGCTTCGGGCTTTTCAGCGACGAGAAAACGTCTTTAGCATGCAACATCTCTTTTTTTGGCACCGGCACGAACTGTTCGCGGATCAGCAGCAGCGTCAGCAGGAAGCACAGAAACAGCACGCTGGCAGTGATAAAGAACACCGGGCGCAGGCCGTAGCTGTCAGCCAACAGGCCGCCCGCCAGCGGACCTAACAGCGCCCCGCTGACCGCACCGGTCGAAAGCGTCCCGAGTGCCCAGCCGCTTTTATGGCGTGGAATTTGGGTGGCAATCAGCGCGTTAGCGTTAGGCACAAAGCCGCCGAGTAACCCCAGCACGGCGCGCAGCACCAAAAATTGCCAGATGTCCTGCGCCATGCCCATCAACACCATCACAATCGACATGCCCAGCGCAGAGCGCAGCAGCATGATTTTTCGCCCTTTGCGATCGGCCAGACCGCCCCAGAATGGCGACGCAACGGCGGAAAAAAGAAAGGTAATGCTGAACACCAGCCCGGACCACATATTCAGCGCGCTGTGACCGGTGACACCAAGCTGTTCGACGTACAGCGGCAGGAAGGGCATCACCAGGCTGAATGCCGCACCGGTGAGAAAGCAGCCAATCCAGGCAATAGTGAGATTCCGTTTCCAGTTTATGGGGGCATCTGAGGCGTGCATAGGGTTCCGCGTAATGGCGTAAGGGATGTTCAAAATGAAGTCGTAAGCAGGCTAATTATGCGCCTGCTACTTCATGACTGCAATCCGCGACGGCGATACAAAAGTAAAAGCCCCGGTTTTATCCGGGGCTTTTGGTCAGTCAATGTTATTGAAATGTCAAAGTTAGTTTTAGCGGATCGCTAAAATCTGCATTAAGAGAACCCGTGATAACAACATCACCTGGAACAGAAGAGCCTACATAAACAGACACTACCCCACCTCCATTCGTTTTCGTAAAATCTGATGTTCCATTGCTTGTATATTGCAAGATGGCAGTATCTGTATTAACAGATGCATATGTCTTTATACCCCTTAAAAAATTACCATTAGTATCAATATATTTCATATAAATTTGATCCCTATCGGTACCTGTTGCTCCTGCCGGTTGATTATTTTTTAGTGGGTACATGACCAGCCCGGTAGCCTGGGCGGTGATCGTAGCGCTGACCTGGTCAATGTTTGCTGAAATATCATATTTGAACGACGAAGTTGAATTACTTACGTTGGGCAGGATGACACCTGCTACTTTTGCCAACCCGTCAGCATCACTGGTGATAGTCTGCGTCGTTCCTTCCCCATCCGTGAATGTGGCCCCGTTAGTCAGCGTAAATTCAACAGACTCGTTCGCAACAGGATTGCCATTATAGCTATCGATCACCGCTGCGGTTAAGCCGCCCGTTGGCTGACCTCCCGGCTGATTAACCGTACCATTATCGAAACCAAATGACCGGAGGGCGATTTTACCCACAAAGTTCACCTGCACGGTCTGCGCGGGTGTACCACTGTCCAGCGATGCAGTGACGTTGCTCACCCCACCGCCAGCATGGGTGCTGGTCAGGGTCATGGTTAATGAACCATTGGCATCTGTCACCCCGCTGGCTGCAATCACCGCGTCATTATCTGCCGCAAAGTTGACCTTCACACCCGGGACCAGGTTACCGTTAGCATCGGTAACAGTCACATTTACGCTGTTGCTGGCTGTACCATCGGTGATGGCGCCGTCAGCGACAACGCTCATCGCCCCGTCAACAATGATAGCCGTGCTGGCATCAGCCACAAAGGTGGCTGGCACACTCTGGCTGTTACCCTTCACGGTGGCCGTGACATTACTGACGCCAGCGGTCACGTTAGTCAGACTTACCGTAACTGTGCCATCAAGCCCTGTCACGCCGGTTGCCGGAATGGTCGCGCCGTTATCAGCGCTGAACGTCACGGTCATATCAGGCACCGGATTGCCATTGGCATCCGTGACGGTCAGTTGCACGCTGTTGTTGTCGGTGCCATTCGCCGGGGCGTTGTCTTTGGTGACGGTCATGCTGCCCGCGGCAATCTGCGCGGTGCCGTTATCCGCCACAAAGGTAACCGATACGCTCTGGCTGTTGCCATTCACGGTCGCCGTCACATTACTGACGCCAGCGGTCACGTTGGTCAGACTTACTGTGACGGTGCCATCAGGCCCGGTAACGCCGGTTGCCGCGATGGTCGCGCCGTTATCGGCACTGAACGTCACGGTCATATCCGGCACCGGGTTACCCTGGACATCCTGCACCCCCGCTTTCACCGAGTTAGTGGCCGTGCCGTTGGCGAGGGCGCTGTCCGCGTCCACCGTCAGCGCGCTCACTGTCGCCGTGGCCGCGTCAGCGTGGAAAGTGACGGTCACACTCTGGCTGCTGCCGTTGATCGAGGCGGTGATTTGACTGCTGCCTGCGACCTTACTGGTGATCGGCAGGGTCAGGGTGCCGTCAGGCCCGGTGTCAGCGGTGGCCGCAATGGTGGCTCCGTTATCCGCCGTAAAGCTCACGGTCTGCCCTGACAGCGGATTGCCATTGGCATCCGTGACGGTCAGCTGCACGCTGTTGTTGTCGGTGCCATTCGCCGGCGCGTTGTCTTTGGTGACGGTCATGCTGCCCGCGACAATCTGCGCGGTGCTGGCATCCGCCACAAAGGTGACCGATACGCTCTGGCTGTTGCCATTCACGGTCGCCGTCACATTACTGACGCCTGCGGTCACGTTGGTCAGACTTACTGTGACGGTGCCATCAGGTCCTGTCACGCCGGTGGCCGCGATGGTTGCGCCGTTATCGGCACTGAACGTCACGGTCATATCCGGCACCGGGTTACCCTGGGCATCCTGCACCATCGCTTTCACCGAGTTAGTGGCCGTGCCGTTGGCGAGGGCGTTGTCCCCGTCCACCGTCAGCGCGCTCACTGTCGCCGTGGCCGCGTCAGCGTGGAAGGTGACGGTCACACCCTGGCTGCTGCCGTTGATCGAGGCGGTGATCTTACTGCTGCCTGCGATCTTACTGGTGATCGGCAGGGTCAGGGTGCCGTCAGACCCGGTGTCAGCGGTGGCCGCAATGGTGGCCCCGTTATCCGCCGTAAAGCTCACGGTCTGCCCTGACAGCGGATTGCCATTGGCATCCGTGACGGTCAGCTGCACGCTGTTGTTGTCGGTGCCATTCGCCGGCGCGTTGTCTTTGGTGACGGTCATGCTGCCCGCGACAATCTGCGCGGTGCCGTTATCCGCCACAAAGGTGACCGATACGCTCTGGCTGTTGCCATTCACGGTGGCCGTCACATGACTGACGCCAGCGGTCACGTTGGTCAGACTTACCGTGACGGTGCCATCAGGCCCTGTCACGCCGGTTGCCGCCATGGTCGCGCCGTTATCGGCACTGAACGTCACGGTCATATCCGGCACCGGGTTCCCCTGGGCATCCTGCACCCCCGCTTTCACCGAGTTAGTGGCCGTGCCGTTGGCGAGGGCGTTGTCCCCGTCCACCGTCAGCGCGCTCACTGTCGCCGTGGCTGTGTCAGCGCGGAAGGTGACGGTCACACTCTGGCTGCTGCCGTTGATCGAGGCGGTGATCTTACTGCTGCCTGCGACCTTACTGGTGATCGGCAGGGTCAGGGTGCCGTCAGACCCGGTGTCAGCGGTGGCCGCAATGGTGGCCCCGTTATCCGCCGTAAAGCTCACGGTCTGCCCTGACAGCGGATTGCCATTGGCATCCGTGACGGTCAGTTGCACGCTGTTGTTGTCGGTGCCATTCGCCGGCGCGTTGTCTTTGGTGACGGTCATGCTGCCCGCGACAATCTGCGCGGTGCTGGCATCCGCCACAAAGGTGACCGGCACGCTCTGGCTGTTGCCATTCACGGTGGCCGTCACATGACTGACGCCAGCGGTCACGTTAGTCAGACTTACCGTGACGGTGCCATCAGGCCCTGTCACGCCGGTGGCCGCGATGGTCGCGCCGTTATCGGCACTGAACGTCACGGTCATATCCGGCACCGGGTTCCCTTGGGCATCCAGCACCCTCGCTTTCACCGAGTTAGTGGCCGTGCCGTTGGCGAGGGCGCTGTCCGCATCCACCGTCAGCGCGCTCACTGTCGCCGTGGCTGCGTCAGCGTGGAAGGTGACGGTCACACTCTGGCTGCTGCCGTTGATCGAGGCGGTGATCTTACTGCTGCCTGCGACCTTACTGGTGATCGGCAGGGTCAGGGTGCCGTCAGGCCCGGTGTCAGCGGTGGCCGCAATGGTGGCCCCGTTATCCGCCATAAAGCTCACGGTCTGCCCTGACAGCGGATTGCCATTGGCATCCGTGACGGTCAGTTGCACGCTGTTGTTGTCGGTGCCATTCGCCGGCGCGTTGTCTTTGGTGACGGTCATGCTGCCCGCGACAATCTGCGCGGTGCCGTTATCCGGGATGAAGGTCACGGAGAGTGATTTACTCTGCCCGTTGGTCTGCGCGGTAATGACACTGGCTCCAGCCACCAGACTGGTTACCGATGCCAGGTATTCCCCGTTCTCATCGGTGACGCCTCCCGGGGTCACGGATGCACCATTGCTGGCGCTCATCGTCACATCCATCCCCGTGGCCAGGTTGCCGTACGCATCTTTCACCACCACTTTCACGGTGTTTGCGGCACTGCCATTGGCGAGGGCGTTGTCACTCTGCGCCGTCAGCTCGAAAACATTCGCCGTGGTTCTGTCATAAACAAAGTGCACCGTGACACTCAGATTGCTGCCATTTATTGATGCCGTGATCAGGCTGTCACCCGCCACTGTGCTGGTGACCGGGAGGATCAGAGTGCCATCTGTTCCGGTCTGACCGCTGGCGGCGATCTTCGCACTATTTCCGGCGCTGAAACTGACCGTCTGCGCTGCCAGTGCATTGCCATTGGTATCCGTCACCCGCACCTTAACCTGGTTTGCCGAGACGTTGTTAGCCACCGCACCATCACTTGCCACCGTGAAATCACCCGCAGCAAGCTGTGCCGTGCTGGCATCTGCCACAAAGCGCGCATCAACATGCTGACTGACACCGTTGACCGTCGCCGTGATGGTGCTGGTGCCAGCCGTGGTGCTCATCAGGGTGGCAGTCACCTCACCATTTGCATCTGTTACGCCACTTGCCGTGATGGTGGCACTATGAGTTGCACTGAAGCTTACCGATATCCCGCTAACCGGGTTACCTGCAGCATCGGTGACGGTTGCACGCACGGTGTTGGTATCACTGCCATTGGCCAGTGCGTCGTTGTCGACCATCACCAGCGCTCCATCAGCGATTCGTGCCGTATTACCATCCGCTTCAAAGCTGACAGTGACACTCTGACTGCTGCCGTTAATTGTGGCCGTTACCAGGCTGTCACCGGCAGTGGTACTGGTTATCGGCAGAGTAATTTCGCCGTTGCCGTCGCTCATTCCGCTCGCTGCAATAGTGGCACCATTGTCAGCTTTAAAGCTGACCGACTGCCCGTTCAGGCGGTTGCCATTAGCATCGGTCACCACCACCTGGACACTGTTTGTCGCCACGCCATCTGTCGCAGCGTGGTTCGCCACCACCGTCATGGCGCCACTGGCGATTTGTGCGGTTGCGGCATCAGCGATAAAGGTGGTCGGTACGGTTTGTATCAAACCTTGCGCGCTGGCCGTTACCGTGGCGGTGCCAGCCCGGAGGCTGGTCAGCGTAGCCTTAGCGACACCGCTCGCATTGGTGGTCACACTGTCGGTAACGCTGGCACTGTTATCCGCCGCGAAGGTAGCCACCACATTTTCCAGTGGGTTACCGTTGGCATCGGTCACCGTCAGTTCGACGCTGTTGGTTGCCGTGCCATTTGCCACTGCGCCGTCTGCCGTCACGGTCAGGGTGCCCTGAGCGGTGGAGGCGTCGGCGATAAAGGTGGTGTTAACCGTCTGGCTGCTGCCGTTAATGGTGGCGGTGACCAGGCTGTCACCGGCTTTAAGGCTGCTGAGGCCGACGGTAACCAGGCCGTTGCT
>NZ_JBIGIN010000033.1:0-48969 GCF_043558715.1 Scandinavium sp. M-37 | reverse complement strand
GTTCCATTTAAAAAGGGTCCATGATAAGCATGAACCCTTTTTACACCAGCCACCGGATCGGTCAACCGATCCTTAAACGATCGGCATTAGGCAATGTCCGGCTCTTTTATACCCGCAGTTCCTCAATAGGCTGTGGTTTACCTATCAAATACCCCTGCAAATAATCGACGCCCATTTTGTACAGCAGCGCCCTTTGTTCCTCGGTTTCAACAAACTCTGCCACCAGGGTCAGATTTTTCACCCTTGCCAGGTCGCAGATAGATTTGACGATCATCTCATCTACCGGGTCAGTGAGTATATCCCGCACAAAACAGCCATCGATTTTAACGATATCCGCTTCCAGCCGTTTCAGGCGTTCGTAGTTCGCGTAGCCAGTACCGAAATCATCAATCGCGATTTGGCACCCGTATTCCTGAAGGCGGCGAATATTCAACACGCTGATTTCCGAACCGGAAAATGCCTGCTGCTCGGTTATCTCAATCGTCACAAGCTTCGGCGAAATGTCATATTGGCTGAACAGATCCAGAATTTTATTGGCGCTCTCTTTTTGCATCAGAGTGAACGGCATCAGATTCACCGAGAAACGCTCACCGGGTAACGTTTTCATCTCCCGGAATAATGTCTCTACCACCAGCAGGTCAAAACGCTTGCTGAGGTTGAATTGGGCGATAACCGGGATGAATTGATCAGGTGTGATAATCTCGCCATCCCAGACCATCCTGGCGAGGATCTCGTGATAACGGTCACCGGACTGGCTGACTATTGGCTGGGCATACAGCCGCACCTCTCCTTCTGTCAGCGCCTTTTTCACCCGGTTGAGCTGCATTACGCGCTCGGTCGTATTGTCAGACACCGTCGCCAGGCTGTTATCGAGCGCCAGGACGCGCCGGGCACCGCAGGCCTGCTCTGAAAGCCAGCTCAACTGCCCCAGCGTATGGTGCAGCGCCTCGCCCTCACCTTCTATCACGCCCCATGCGGCACCGAATTCCAAATCCACAGCATCGCCCTGCCAGCAGAATGGCTGACTATTAAGGTAATCAACCATATACGCCAACCGCGCCGCCGATTCCGAGCCGTGCAGCACCAGCAGCAGTTCGCTGCCCGGCAGCTGGAAAAGCTTCTCCTCCGGGCCAAGCAACGGTTGCAGGCTACGCGTGACCATCCGCTTGCAGTGAACGCGCATCATCATGCCGTAATGGCGGCTTAAAAATTCCAGATTATCCATGCGCAGACAGCACACGCTGACCTGAGGGTATTGCTCCAGATAGTTTTCGAACGCCCGCAGATTGGGTAAACCGGTCAGCGGATCCTGCCAGGCCTGATTATGCCATTTAAGCCTGATCGCATTACTCCGCGCCTGAAGGTTGCCCATGTACAGCAGACAAATAGTGATGGAAATCAGCACCGACAGCACAAATGCCAGCGCGAAGGCGTTGCTGACACCCTGTAAGAAATTGCGGTTATACGCCACGAGGAAAAAAGCGCTGACGCCCCACATCAGACTCATGAGGGGGTAGCTAAAACGATTGATAACAATAAAAAACAGAATAAAAATCAGCGGCACCAGGTAACCGGCAATGTAACTCGACTGAAACGGCGCGCAAAGCAGGATTAATAAAACCGCCACCGCCAGCAGCCAGTTCACGGTGAACAGCCATCTGCCCTTGGCAAATACGGGCACAATATGACGCAGCCAGAAACGGCGAGCATAACGAGGATTAAGCCCCATCCGGAGCAGGTAATAACATGGCAAGGTGAAAATCAGCGCCGCACAAATCAGGCTCTGGATATCCACAATGCTGTAGAGCACCGATCCTGCGTCGAAAAAGCCAGAAACTGAAACCGGGAAATGAAAACAGTGCCCGACCAGATACATCGTGCCCTTCAGCATCAGCGGGGCAAAAAAACCCGCCCAAAAAATTCTCGCGCCCATATGACGATTGGACAATCCGAAGCGCCAGCGCTTACCCAACGTCCAGCGGAGAATGCCGCATGCCAGCACCGGGGCAAACAGCTGGCAAAACAGCAGCATCGCAGACTGAAGCACCGGGAGCGGCTGCATCCACGCATTGGTCAACGTAAAGGCAATCAGCAGCGGCAGGATGGCCTGACGGCCTAACAGGAGCAACATCGCCAGGGTAACGCTCAACGGCAGCCAGGCCAGATAGATGGCATTACCATCAATCACGGTTGCAGGAGAGAGAAAACGAGCAAAAGGAATGGAGAAAAGGCTAAAGGTTAGTGCCAGCAGAAAGAGTTTGGCTGAGGCATTTATTTTCGACTTCATTATGATTGGAGGAACGTTCCGGCTGAGCACATGATGGCAACAGGGAAATATTATGTTTATTAATTGAGCGAAGCAAGTTCCCGAGAGAGAAAAGTCGCAGTGTTTATAAGGTATTTAACAAACTGTAACGCATTGGCGTAAATAAGAGGCTTATTTACAAAATTGTGGGCCTGGAAAAGCAAAAACCCCCGCCGAAGCGAGGGTCTGAATTTTGGTGGAGCTAAGCGGGATCGAACCGCTGACCTCTTGCATGCCATGCAAGCGCTCTCCCAGCTGAGCTATAGCCCCACAATGTTACATCCTGTAACGTTACTTCACGTACCAAATCTGATGGGAGCAGAATTTGGTGGAGCTAAGCGGGATCGAACCGCTGACCTCTTGCATGCCATGCAAGCGCTCTCCCAGCTGAGCTATAGCCCCGTTACGTAAAGCGTGTCGTGTTGACGGGCGGCATAATATGAATTCCCTTGCCAGGTGTCAACGGCAAAATGTTCTCCCTTCTTTCAATCGATGAAAAAGCACACAACCAAATGAGATTGCGAGCGTTCTCGCAATCAGTAGTTAAACGCATCACGTTTTCAACTAAAAGGATGCTATAACATGAACCACTAATTCCCACACTGGCACTCAGGATATAGCATGCTCAAGGAACGAATGACGCCGGAGGAGCTCGCCGATCTGACCGGATATAGCCGACAAACCATCAATAAATGGGTACGTAAAGAGGGATGGCAAACCTCACCTCGTCCAGGTGTTCAGGGCGGCAAAGCGCGCCTGGTACACGTCAACGACGAGGTTCGCGAATTTATCCGCAGCGCCCAGCGCGCGGCAGATGTTCCCGCCCACAATCCTCATTCCCTCGATGACAGTTTTGATTCACTGCTGCTGTCGCTGGCCAAAGAAATGTCCGATCACGAACAGAAGCAGCTGACCAGTCTGCTTCTGCGCGAAGGCATCACCGGTTTGCTCCACCGGTTGGGTATCCGGACGCAAGAATCCGTATGAAAATACTCCATAGCAAAATGACCACGCAGGAACTGGCGAACTGCGTTGGGATGGCTAAACAGACGATCAATCGCTGGATCCGGGAACAACACTGGATAACCGAACCGATTCCCGGCGTTAAAGGGGGGCGCGCCCGGCTGATTCATATCACGCCGGAGGTGAGAGATTTTTTATCCTCAACGCCCAAACTTCGCCATCTCTCGCTGACGTTGCAGGCAGCGGAAAACGAGTTTCCTTATCACGCTCAGGATAGCTGCCCGGTGTGGCGGCAAATTCAGGATGTGTTAGCGATGATGACGGATGAAGAGAAGCAGCGTTTGCACGTTTTGCTGGTGCGTGAAGGATTGAGTGGTTTTCTCCAGCGGCTCAAGATAGCCGACGAAAGCGCATAAAGAAACGGCAGGCATAAGCCTGCCGTTTCTTATTCGAGCCAGTTATTGCTGATTTTCACGTTCTGCAATAAATGCCAGCGCTTTGTTGATGCGCGCAACGCTGCGGCTTTTGCCAATTGCGTGGACCGTGACATCCAGGCCCGGTGACTGACCGGCGCCGGTAACGGCCACACGCAGTGGCATCCCAACTTTACCCATACCGACTTCCAGCTCATCTGCCGTCGCCTGAATGGCGTGATGGACATTTTCTGCCGTCCAGTCGGTGATGGTGTTCAGTTTGTCGCGAACCACTTCCAGCGGCTGACGCGCAACCGGACGCAGGTGTTTTTTCGCCGCGTCGGCATCGAACTCATCAAACTCTTCATAGAAGTAACGGCAGCTCGCCGCCATTTCTTTCAGGGTCTTACACCGCTCACCCAGCAGTTTCACCAGCTCAGACAGCTGCGGGCCATTGCGGGTGTCGATATTTTCCTGCTCGATGTGCCACTGCAGATGCGTCGCCACATATTCAGGTGCCAGAGTATTAATGTAATGATGGTTCAGCCACTGCAGTTTTTCAGTGTTGAACGCACTCGCGGATTTGCTCACCGCATTCAGGGAGAACAGCGAGATCATCTCTTCACGGGTGAAGATTTCCTGGTCACCGCTGGACCAACCCAGGCGCACCAGGTAGTTCAGCAATGCTTCCGGCAGGTAGCCATCATCACGATACTGCATCACGCTGACCGCACCATGACGCTTAGACAGCTTTTTACCGTCGTCACCGTTGATCATAGAAACGTGGGCATACACCGGCACCGGTGCATTCAGCGCTTTCAGGATGTTGATCTGACGCGGGGTGTTGTTGATATGGTCTTCACCACGGATAACGTGGGTGATTTCCATATCCCAGTCGTCGACGACAACGCAGAAGTTGTAGGTCGGGGAGCCATCGGTACGACGGATGATCAGGTCGTCGAGTTCCTGATTACTGAATTCAATCGGGCCACGGATCTGGTCGTCAAAAATAACGGAACCGTCCTGCGGGTTGGCGAAACGCACAACGCATGGCTCATCAGCGGCATGATGTTCATGACCATGGCGGCAACGGCCGTCATAGCGCGGCTTCTCGCCGTTCGCCATTTGCTCTTCACGTAAAGCTTCGAGACGTTCTTTTGAGCAGTAACATTTATACGCCGTACCGGCCACCAACATGTCGTCAATCACCGCGTTATAGCGATCGAAACGTTTTGTCTGGAAGTAAGGGCCTTCATCCCACTCCAGGCTCAGCCAGTTCATGCCATCCATAATTGCTTCGATGGCTTCTGGCGTTGAGCGCTCAAGATCGGTGTCTTCAATACGCAGCACGAACTCACCGCCGTGGTTGCGAGCAAACAGCCAGGAATAAAGAGCAGTACGAGCACCGCCGACGTGCAGATAGCCGGTTGGGCTAGGCGCGAAGCGAGTTTTGATTTTCATGAAATGGCCTTACGTTTAGGTAGTTGCCGACAGCCGGCAAATCCTCAATAAAAATTATCGGGATATTCTATCACTACCGCCTGAATCCTCAATGTCGATCCCTGCGAATCGCTGCGCTTAGCCGATTTTGTTTATAAATCATGCATCACGGAATGATTTGCGATCGTTTTGTTTAATTTTACGACGAACGAATAAAATCTTTAGAAAAGGCGTTGACTCATTTTCAACTCTCCCTATAATGCGACTCCACACAGCGGGGGTGATTAGCTCAGCTGGGAGAGCACCTCCCTTACAAGGAGGGGGTCGGCGGTTCGAACCCGTCATCACCCACCACTACTTAACGTAGTCTCCGCCGTGTAAAGCAGTAAAAGTAAGAAATTGAGAAGTGGGTGATTAGCTCAGCTGGGAGAGCACCTCCCTTACAAGGAGGGGGTCGGCGGTTCGATCCCGTCATCACCCACCACTTTCTCACCAGCGAAATTTCTTACAGTGAAGTACCGAAGTGGGTGATTAGCTCAGCTGGGAGAGCACCTCCCTTACAAGGAGGGGGTCGGCGGTTCGATCCCGTCATCACCCACCACTTCGGGTCGTTAGCTCAGTTGGTAGAGCAGTTGACTTTTAATCAATTGGTCGCAGGTTCGAATCCTGCACGACCCACCAATGTAGAAAGGCGCCCTAAAGGCGCCTTTTTGCTATGCGTCATTCGTCAGGATGAGAACCTGCTGCAGGTTCGAGCCGAACGAAGTGAGACCACGGAGCCGCTTGCGGCGACGACCCGAAGGGCGAGCGAAGCGAGTCATCCTGCACCTCTCTCCAGACCTCCCCTCTCATTTCTTTTTCCTCAAGCCCAACGCTATTCTGCCGATAACACTGTTTTCCGTATTGAAAGGAACGCACGATGACGGCAATTTCTTTACCCTCTTCCTCTGCCCCTGGCCTGCAAACAACGACCAGTTCTGCGACACCGCAGGGCAACGACATTTCATCGCAGATGACCCGCATTACTCAGCAAATCACCAAACTGACGCAGCAACTGAAAACCATTGCTGACGGTAGCGGCGATGCTGAAGAGAAACAGAAACAAGCGGAGATGATTCAGGAGCAAATTACGATGCTCGAAGCGCAACTGGCTCAGCTCCAGCGCCAGCAGGCCGAGAAAGAACAGGCCCAGCAGACATCTGCTCCGCCGACGACCGGGGTTAATCATCCCTCTGACGACCATCAAATTGATATTTACGTCTGATAGAGCGCGTCGTGAGCGCGGGCGGCGGTAAGCGCCTGCGCCTGCTGGCCCACCACGTCCCATAAGGCCTGAGCGGCGGTGGAAAGCGAGCGGTTTTTACGACGTGCCAGCATCAACTGACGTTCGACCACCGGCGTCAGCCGCTTCACCATCAGCTGGCTTCCCTGCGGTAACGGCAGCGCCAGCGCCGGCAAAATGCTGATCCCAATTCCGGCTTCGACCATCGGGAATAAGGTCGCCGGATGGCCTATCTCCTGCACAATCTCGGCGGTGATTGCGTGATGCATCAGCGCGGCATCAATCAACGGGCGACTCCCCGAGGCATAATCCTGCAACACCAAACGCGTGCCCTGCAATTCTTGCCAACTGACGCTCGGTAGGCTGGCAAAAAGATGATCGGTTCGGCACAACACAAAGAATGGCTCCGACAGCACTGGCTCACATTGCAGATCACCGACCGCACCAGGGTCGATAACAATACCGAAATCCACTTCCCCCTGACGAATACTCTCCAGCACCCACTGCTGCGGGCGATCGTGCAGGACAAAATCAATCTCCGGGTAGCGCTGATTACTGGCGGCGATACACTGCGGAATAAGATGCGCTGAAATGGTCTGGCTGGCGGCCACGCGCACAGTGCCGGTCAGCTGTTGGCCGACGCGCCCGGCTTCACGCAGAGTGCTGTTCAGTTCGTCAAGCAGACGCTCGAGCCGGGCTGCAAGCTGCTGCCCCGCTTCGGTCAACACAACTTCGCGGGTAGTGCGGTCCAGTAACTTCACACCGGTTTGATGCTCCAGCTCTTTCACGCTATGACTTACCGCCGACTGGCTAAGGCCAATCATCTCCCCTGCCCGACTAAAGCTTTTAGCCTGGGCGACGGTAATAAAGACTTTCAGCTGACGCAGGGAATAATTCATCTGTTAAATTCATCAATGGATGCAATAAATCAATTTTATTTCTCAAAGCAGAATAAGCACAATAGCGACATCGACTTTCAGGAGCGTTTATGAAACTTTTCCGCATTCTCGACCCCTTTACGCTGACGCTGATCTGCGTTGTGTTGCTGGCTTCGCTGTTCCCTGCCCGCGGCGGCTTTGTCCCGTTTTTTGAAGGCCTGACCACCGCCGCCATTGCGCTGCTGTTCTTTATGCACGGCGCGAAGCTTTCTCGTGAAGCCATTATCGCCGGGGGGAGCCACTGGCGATTGCACCTGTGGGTAATGTGCAGCACCTTCGTGCTGTTCCCGGTTCTGGGGGTATTGTTCGCCCGATGGGCTCCGGTTGACGTCGATCCCGCGTTGTACAATGGATTCCTGTATCTGTGCATTCTGCCCGCCACCGTGCAATCGGCCATTGCCTTCACGTCGATGGCGGGTGGGAACGTCGCGGCCGCAGTGTGCTCGGCATCGGCGTCAAGCCTGTTGGGGATCTTCGTTTCGCCGCTGCTGGTCGGTCTGCTGATGAATCTGCACGGCGCTGAAGGTAGTCTGGAACAGGTCGGTAAAATTATGCTGCAACTGTTGCTGCCATTCGTGCTGGGTCATTTATCGCGTCCGTGGACCGCAGCCTGGGTGACGCGCAATAAGAAATGGATCAGCAAAACCGACCAGACATCCATTCTGCTGGTGGTCTATTCGGCGTTCAGTGAAGCCGTGGTGAACGGTATCTGGCACAAAGTCGGCCTGGGTTCATTGCTGTTTATCGTGGTGGTGAGCATTGTGCTGCTGGCGATTGTTATCGTGGTAAACACGGTAGTCGCGCGCAAGTGCGGCTTCAATAAAGCGGATGAGATTACGATTGTCTTCTGCGGCTCGAAAAAGAGTCTCGCCAACGGTATCCCGATGGCCAACATTCTTTTCCCAACGGCCATGATTGGCATGATGGTACTGCCGCTGATGATCTTCCACCAAATCCAGCTGATGGTGTGTGCGGTGCTGGCGCGTCGCTACAAGCGCCAGACCGAACAACTTCAGGCAAAAAATGCCGTTGATGAGGCGAAAGCTTAACGACTGCGCTTCAGGGGCTGCACCAGATGGGTCAGCCCCTCCGTTTTAATCAGCAGCGTGATGGCCATCAATTCCCCGAGACGCCCGGCAGGAAATTCATCCTTACGGGCAAACCACAGTAGATACTCCTCGGGCACATCAATTAACATCCGGCCTTTGTACTTACCAAACGGCATTTCGGTATTGGCAATTTCAATCAGTTGCTCTTTTTCCACGTCAGACTCCTAACAGGCGCAGCATTTCAGCTTCGTCGATAACCTCAATGCCCAGCTCCTGCGCTTTCGCAAGCTTCGAACCCGCCGCTTCACCCGCTATTACCAGGTCGGTTTTCTTCGATACGCTGCCCGCCACTTTCGCGCCCAGCGCAATCAGCTGCGCTTTGGCGTCGTCACGTGACATTTGGCTCAGGCTGCCGGTCAGCACCACGGTTTTACCGGCAAACGGGCTGTCTATCTCTTCGGCGTTTATAATCACCGGCGCAGGCCAGTGTACGCCTTCGTTTTGCAACTGCTGAATCACATCGCGGTTGCTGTCTTCGGCAAAGAAGTTGAAGACGTGCGTCGCGACCACAATGCCGACATCCGGCACTTTTTGCAGATCGTCAACGGAGGCGGCAATCAGCGCATCCAGGGTGCCGAAATGGGCTGCCAGTCCGGCGGCTGTTGCCTCACCCACTTCGCGAATGCCAAGCGCATACAGGAAGCGGGCAAAGGTGGTTTCTTTCGCTTTTTCGAGCGCATTCACCACATTTTGTGCCGACTTTGGCCCCATCCGGTCGAGTCCGGTCAACTTGCCCGCCGTCAAGCGGAACAGATCTGCCGGGGTGTGGACGTACTCTTTCTCCACCAGCTGATCGATGATTTTGTCACCCATCCCGTCAACGTCCAGTGCCCGACGGGAAACGAAGTGTTTCAGGGCTTCTTTACGCTGTGCGCCACAAATCAGACCGCCGGTACAGCGCGTGACCACTTCACCTTCCACGCGTTCCACGTCTGACCCGCAAACTGGACACTGGGCCGGGAACTCAACGGGGCGAGTGTCAGCCGGGCGTTCAGACAGCACCACGTTCACCACCTGCGGGATAACATCCCCGGCACGGCGAATCACCACTTTGTCACCAATTCGCAGGCCAAGGCGTTCAATCTCATCGGCGTTATGCAAGGTGGCATTGCTTACCAGCACACCCGCTACCTGCACCGGCTCGAGGCGTGCGACAGGGGTGATCGCCCCGGTGCGTCCTACCTGGAACTCGACATCGCGCACAAAGGTCATTTGTTCCTGCGCGGGGAATTTAAACGCCACCGCCCAGCGCGGGGCACGCGCCACAAAGCCCAGTTGTTCCTGCAACGCCAGCGAGTCAACCTTCACTACTACCCCGTCGATATCAAACCCGAGCGTCGGGCGGTCTTCTTCCACCTTGTGATAGTAAGCGAGTACTTCCTCTGGCGAGCTGCACAGCTTCACCCGATTGCTGACTGGCAGCCCCCAGGCTTTGAACTGCTGCAGACGCCCCAAATGGCTGCCCGGCAGTTCCCCGCCTTCCAGCACACCCACCCCGTAACAGAAGAAAGTGAGCGGTCGCTTCGCGGTCACGCGCGGATCGAGCTGGCGCAGCGATCCCGCCGCCGCGTTACGCGGGTTAGCAAACAGTTTGCCACCGGTACGACGCGCCTCTTCGTTGATTTTCTCGAAGCCCGCCTGTGGGAGAAACACCTCGCCACGCACTTCCAGACGAGCCGGAATATTGTCGCCGCGCAGCTTCAGCGGGATGGCGCGAATGGTCCGCACGTTGGCGGTAATATCTTCGCCGGTGGTGCCGTCGCCACGCGTCGCGGCCTGAATCAGCACGCCGTTCTCATAGAGAATGCTGACCGCGAGACCATCGAGCTTTAGTTCACAGCAATAGGTCAGGGCATCGGTACTTTTGAGGCGATCCTGCACGCGCTTGTTGAAGGCAACAAAGCTCTCTTCATCAAACACGTTATCGAGCGACAGCATCGGCACTTCATGACGAATCTGGCTAAACGACGCCAGCGGTGCGGCACCGACACGCTGCGTAGGGGAATCCGGGGTAATCAGTTCTGGATGTTGTTGTTCAAGTTCGCGCAGTTCGCGCATCAAGCGGTCATATTCCGCGTCCGGCACTTCCGGCGCATCCATGACATGGTAGAGGTATTCGTGATGGCGAAGCGTGGTTCGCAGTTCAGTCAGTTGTTGTTCGATTGGTTCCATATCCCACCATCAATGATAAAAAACCCCCGACAGGCGGGGGTTCAGGAAGGGTGTGATACGCCGGGCGGTTACGCGTTGGCGTCTTTCACTTCGCGGATGCGGGCCTGGTACTCACGTACCTTTTGCGGGGTGATCATCCGGCGCTGGTCATCGAGCACCACGCCGCCCACTTCGTCCGCAATAAACTGCGCTGATTGCAGCATCAGTTTGAAGTTCTGCAGTTCGTCACCGTAGGACGGCACCTGCATGAAGATGGTCACGCCAGGCGTTTGCATATCGGCCATGTTTTCCGGATCGAATGTGCCAGGCTTCACCATATTGGCGAGGCTGAACAACGCCGGGCCACCACCACCAGGATTCAGATGGCGATGGTAAATATTCATATCACCGAACACAAAACCGGTTTGCTCTACGCTGTTACGCAGCAGTTCGCCGTTAATCTGCGACCCTTGATGCGCAGCAACGCTCAGAACGATCACCGTTTCTTTGCGCTCCTGCTTCACCGGCTGCGGTTCTGGCTGCGGTTCAGCCACAGGTTGCTGAGGCTGTGCAACTGGCTGCGGGGCAACAGGTTGCGGCGCTGTTGCGGCAGGCTGATGCGGCTGGGGTGCTGGTTGTGCGGCCTGAGGCTGTACCGGCTGCTGATACTGCGGCGCGACAGGTTGCTGTGGGGCCACAGGCTGCTGTTCAGGTGCCTGGTGAACCGGTGCCTGATGTGCGGGCTGCGGCTGGTGCACCGGAGGCTGTTGCGGCTGAGGCTGAGGCTGAGAATGACGCACAGGCTCCTCCTGGCGAACAGGCGGTTGCACCTGACGCTCATACGGCGGCTGGTACTGGTGCTGCGGCGCCTGACGGGCAGCATCGTGCTCCCCGACATTCACATTTTGGGCAGGGTTAGCCCGGTGAACACGAACTTCACCTACGCCTTCAACCTCGTCATCGAAGTCGTCATCCGACTCATCGTCGTTACGCGATTTCATGCGTTTCATTGGGCGATCGCGGAACATCGAAGAACGTTCTTTGCGGCTGGTCCAGAAACCGTGAACCAGCAATGCGATTATGGCGATCGCGCCAACAATGATTAATATCAGACGCAAATCCTGCATCATTATATTCTCTGTTGTTCTAACACCTTGCCACCACGGCAAACATTTACTCACTAAGAGTATTTGCCGATTACGTCAAGTGCAAGTGCGTACCAGGAAATCGGAGCATAAAGATGAACCAAATCGTGCTTTTTGCTGTTTTTTCGAACATTTCTTAACTGGATCTCGTTCAGCATGTCGATAATATACTCGCGCAACGACCTGGACTTTATTAAAAGGAGCATCACCTGACCATGGTTTCCTCATCTTCTCCCCGCAGTGGGGCTTACTACTTTTCTCAGGGCTGGAAGCTGATAAGCCTGCCGGGGATACGTCGTTATGTCTTCCTGCCGCTTCTGGTGAATATCATCCTGATGGGTGGCGCATTCTGGTGGCTGTTCAGCGAACTCGGCGGCTGGATCCCCGCGCTGATGAGTCACGTTCCCGACTGGCTGCAATGGCTGAGCTACTTGCTGTGGCCTATTGTGGTGATTTCAGTACTGCTGGTGTTCGGCTATTTCTTCTCGACCGTCACCAACTGGATTGCCGCGCCATTCAGCGGTCTGCTGGCGGAACAGCTCGAAGCCCGATTAACCGGGGCGACACCGCCCGATACCGGTATGCTGGGCGTCATGAAAGACGTGCCGCGCATAATGAAACGTGAATGGCAGAAGCTGGCGTGGTATTTACCGCGCGCCCTCGTTTTGCTGATGCTCTATTTCATTCCGGGTATCGGCCAGACCATTGCGCCGGTGCTGTGGTTCCTGTTCAGCGCGTGGATGATGGCGATTCAGTATTGTGATTATCCATTCGATAACCATAAGGTGCCGTTCAAAACCATGCGTGAAGCGCTGCGCGCCCGTAAAGCCACCAATATGCAGTTTGGCGCGTTAACCAGCCTGTTTACGATGATCCCGGTACTCAACCTGGTGATTCTGCCGGTCGCCATTTGTGGCGCAACCGCCATGTGGGTCGACTGCTATCGCGACAAGCATGCCGTCTGGAAGTGACTGTCTTCTGTATAAAAAGGTAAAAATGGGGTGGTGAATACCGCCCCTTATTCCATACTGGTAACCGTTATTTCACATCAGAATAACCATATGCGAAAACTTTACTTCCGCATCAGGACCATCCGCGTATGCTGGTGTCGTTCCCAAATTTCATACAGTTAAGGACGGGCTATGAGTAAGATTTTTGAAGATAACTCGCTGACAATCGGTCATACGCCGCTGGTTCGTCTGAACCGAATCGGTAATGGACGCATCCTCGCGAAGGTGGAATCACGCAACCCGAGCTTCAGCGTCAAATGCCGTATCGGTGCCAACATGATTTGGGATGCCGAAAAACGTGGTGTGCTGAAACCGGGTATCGAACTGGTTGAACCGACCAGTGGTAACACCGGGATAGCGCTCGCCTATGTGGCTGCCGCGCGGGGCTACAAGCTGACGCTGACCATGCCAGAAACCATGAGTATTGAACGTCGCAAACTGCTGAAAGCGCTGGGCGCGAATCTGGTGCTGACCGAAGGCGCGAAAGGCATGAAAGGTGCTATTCAGAAAGCCGAAGAAATTGTGGCGGACAACCCGGAAAAATTCCTGCTGCTGCAGCAGTTCAGCAACCCGGCCAACCCGGAAATCCACGAGAAAACCACAGGCCCGGAAATCTGGGAAGACACTGACGGTCAGGTTGACGTGTTTATCGCGGGCGTCGGCACCGGTGGGACCCTCACCGGGGTGTCTCGCTATATTAAAGGTACAAAAGGCAAAACCGACTTGATTAGCGTCGCGGTTGAACCGACCGACTCCCCGGTCATCACCCAGGCACTGGCAGGCGATGAAATCAAACCTGGCCCACATAAAATCCAGGGTATCGGCGCGGGCTTCATCCCAGGCAACCTCGACCTGAAGCTTATCGACAAAGTGGTGACTATCACCAACGAAGAAGCCATCTCCACCGCACGTCGTCTGATGGAAGAAGAAGGTATTCTGGCCGGGATTTCGTCAGGCGCAGCCGTTGCTGCCGCGCTGAAACTGCAGGAAGATGAAACCTTTACCAATAAGAATATTGTGGTTATCCTACCGTCGTCGGGTGAGCGTTACTTGAGCACTGCGTTGTTTGCCGATCTCTTCACTGAGAAAGAATTGCAACAGTAATGCCAAATGTAAAAAGTTGACCAAAAAAGCACCCGGCAGGGTGCTTTTTTGTGGCACAGGTCATACTTTTGGTCCACCTGGCATTGCTTCCCCCCGTCGGGTCTGGTATTTAACCGTCATATTTATTTTGAAGCGCGAAATTATTCATTTGAGCATTTACGCTGGCTGAATCGATTTTATGATTTGGTTCAAATCTTGCTTTCGCGGCATAATGTTTAATGACGAGCTAAACGTCATCGGCCAGAAGTGCCTGCCAGGATTGCGTCAGACCTTCTGTTTCGCTTTCGTATCCGCCGGCGCTAATCAATCCAGGCTAAAGTGTAGCCGCCAGGCTAGACTTTAGTTCCACAACACTAAACCTATAAGTTGGGGAAATATAATGTTCCAGCAAGAAGTTACCATTACCGCTCCGAACGGTCTGCATACCCGCCCTGCCGCTCAGTTTGTTAAAGAAGCTAAAGGCTTCGCTTCTGAGATCACAGTAACCTCCAACGGCAAAAGCGCCAGCGCTAAAAGCCTGTTCAAACTGCAGACTTTGGGTCTGACTCAGGGCACCGTGGTGACCATTTCTGCTGAAGGCGAAGACGAGCAGAAAGCAGTTGAACATCTGGTTAAGCTGATGGCTGAACTCGAGTAAGTTCACGAGTTCTTTTTAAAATCAGTCACAAGTAAGGTAGGGTTATGATTTCAGGCATTTTAGCATCCCCGGGTATCGCTTTCGGCAAAGCATTGCTGCTGAAAGAAGATGAAATTGTCATCGACCGGAAGAAAATTTCTGCCGACAGCGTCGACCAGGAAGTTGAACGCTTTCTGAGTGGTCGCGCGAAGGCGTCCGCACAGCTGGAAGCAATCAAAACGAAAGCTGGCGAAACGTTCGGCGAAGAAAAAGAAGCCATCTTCGAAGGCCACATCATGTTGCTGGAAGATGAGGAGCTGGAGCAGGAAATCATAGCCCTGATTAAAGATAAGCACATGACTGCTGATGCAGCAGCCAATGAGATTATCGAAGGTCAGGCGACTGCTCTGGAAGAACTGGACGACGAATACCTGAAAGAACGTGCAGCTGACGTACGTGATATCGGTAAACGCCTGATGCGCAACATTTTGGGTCTGGCTATCATCGACCTGAGCGCTATTCAGGACGAAGTTATCCTGGTTGCCAAAGACCTGACACCGTCCGAAACCGCACAGCTGAACCTGAACAAGGTGCTGGGTTTCATCACTGACATCGGTGGCCGTACCTCCCACACCTCTATCATGGCCCGTTCCCTTGAACTGCCAGCGATCGTGGGCACCGGTAGCGTGACTTCCGAAGTTAAAAACGACGACTATCTGATCCTCGATGCGGTTAACAACAAAGTTTACGTTAACCCGACTAACGAAGAGATCGACGCCCTGCGTAAGATTCAGACCCAGGTTGCGGAAGAGAAAGCCGAACTGGCAAAACTGAAAGACCTGCCAGCGATTACTCTCGACGGTCATCAGGTAGAAGTCTGTGCCAACATCGGTACCGTGCGTGATATCGACGGTGCAGAGCGCAATGGCGCTGAAGGTGTCGGCCTGTATCGTACAGAATTCCTGTTCATGGACCGTGATGCGCTGCCAACTGAAGAAGAACAGTTTGCCGCATACAAAGCCGTTGCTGAAGCCTGTGGCTCTCAGGCGGTTATTGTCCGTACCATGGACATCGGTGGCGACAAAGAGCTGCCGTACATGAACTTCCCGAAAGAAGAGAACCCGTTCCTGGGCTGGCGCGCAGTGCGTATCGCCATGGATCGCAAAGAGATCCTGCGTGACCAGGTTCGCGCCATCCTGCGTGCTTCCGCTTTCGGTAAGCTGCGCATCATGTTCCCGATGATCATCTCTGTTGAAGAAGTGCGTGCACTCAAGAAAGAGATCGAAATCTACAAGCAGGAACTGCGTGACGAAGGTAAAGCGTTTGACGAATCAATCGAAGTGGGCGTGATGGTGGAAACACCGGCTGCGGCAACGATTGCGCGTCATTTAGCCAAAGAAGTTGACTTCTTTAGTATCGGAACCAATGATTTAACGCAGTATACCCTGGCAGTTGACCGTGGTAATGATATGATCTCGCATCTCTACCAGCCGATGTCACCGTCTGTTCTCACCCTGATCAAGCAAGTTATTGATGCTTCTCATGCTGAAGGCAAGTGGACTGGCATGTGTGGTGAGCTTGCAGGCGATGAACGTGCTACACTTCTGTTGCTGGGTATGGGTCTGGACGAATTCTCTATGAGTGCCATTTCCATCCCGCGCATTAAGAAGATTATCCGTAACACGAACTTCGAAGATGCGAAGGTTTTAGCAGAGCAGGCTCTTGCTCAACCGACAACGGACGAGTTAATGACGCTGGTTAACAAGTTCATTGAAGAAAAAACAATCTGCTAATCCACGAGATGCGGCCCAAATTACTGCTTAGGAGAAGATCATGGGTTTGTTCGATAAACTGAAATCTCTGGTTTCTGATGATAAGAAAGACACCGGAACTATTGAGATTGTTGCTCCGCTCTCTGGCGAGATCGTCAACATCGAAGACGTGCCGGATGTTGTTTTTGCTGAGAAAATCGTGGGCGATGGCATTGCTATCAAACCGACCGGCAACAAAATGGTTGCGCCGGTAGACGGTACCATCGGTAAAATCTTTGAAACCAACCACGCGTTCTCAATCGAGTCCGACAGTGGCATTGAGCTGTTCGTTCACTTCGGTATCGATACCGTTGAACTGAAAGGTGAAGGTTTCAAACGTATTGCGGAAGAAGGCCAGCGCGTTAAAGTTGGCGATCCGGTGATCGAGTTCGATCTGGCCCTGCTGGAAGAGAAAGCCAAGTCTACCCTGACTCCGGTTGTTATCTCCAACATGGACGAGATCAAAGAGCTGATCAAACTGTCCGGTAGCGTGACCGTTGGTGAAACTCCGGTTATCCGCATCAAGAAGTAATTGATGCCGCTCGGATAGACAAATGGCGCCTTCGGGCGCCATTTTTGTTTCTGCGGTTCGCGGTTATCGTGGTGGCAGAATCAGCTCGTCATAGCCTTTTTCCAGCGTATAACGCATCACCTCGACTACCCGGTTTCCGGCCGCATGTACGCAATCCTGCAACGTTTTCCCCTGTACTACACCGCTAATCAGCTCAGAACAGAACAGGTCGCCAGTGCCTTTCAAATCGGTCGCCACGCGGGGCCAGCCGCTGACATCCACACTCTCTTTCGTCACCAGCACCACATGAATGTCATTGTCATCCGCCACCGGCGCACTGGTGATCGCCACCCACTTTAGGGTGTCCGAAAGCAAACTTTTCGCCGCGATAATCGCGTTATCCAGCGTGTCGCACGGCTTACCACTGAGCACGCCCAGCTCAAACACGTTCGGCGTAATGCCCTGCGCCAACGGCAGCAGATGTTCGCAATAGGCCGCCGGAATTTCCGGTTTCACGTAAACGCCGCTGTCGGTGTCGCCAATTACCGGGTCCACCAGAATCATCATCTGCGGATGTTTTTCCCGCATCGCCTTCAGCCACCGCGCCAGAATGGCAATCTGGCTGGCGCTGCCCATATAGCCAGTAGTGACCGCTTTAAGCTCACGCAGCGCATCACGCTCTTCGAGCGCGCGCAGATAGCCACTGAACCACTCGTCCGGAATCACACCCCCATAAAAGGTGTCGTAATGCGGCGTATTGCTGAACAGCACCGTCGGCACCGCCAGCACGTTGAGGTTATGCTGCTTAATGTTCGGCACCGCCACGCTGTTACCGACGCTGCCGTAAACCACCTGAGACTGCACGGCCACAATATCGGCCTGTTGCGCCCGGGTTTTATCCCGGAAAAGAATCATCTCCATGACCGTTAAATCCCCGCCCCCTGACTGTAACTCTCTTCACCAAACACGCCGGTCGACAAATACCGATCGCCGCGATCGCAGATAATCGCCACCACCACGGCCCCCGGATTGGCTCTCGCCACCCGCAGCGCACCGGCAACGGCGCCACCAGAACTCACGCCGCAGAAAATACCTTCCCGCACCGCCAGTTCACGCATGGTATTTTCCGCGTCGCGCTGATGAATATCCATGACCTCATCCACCAGAGAGGCATTAAAAATGCCCGGCATATAGGCCGCAGGCCAGCGGCGAATGCCCGGGATGCTGCTGCCCTCTTCCGGTTGCAGGCCGACGATCGACACCTTTTTCGCCTGCTCACGCAGAAAGCGCGACACGCCGGTAATCGTCCCGGTGGTGCCCATGCTGGAGACAAAATGGGTGATCCGTTGGTTCGTCTGCTGCCAGATTTCCGGCCCGGTGGTGGTGTAGTGGGCGTAAGGATTATCAGGATTGTTAAACTGATCGAGCAGTTTACCTTCCCCGCGCTCGGCCATTTCCAGCGCCAAATCACGGGCGCCTTCCATTCCCTGCTCTTTGCTGACCAGGATCAGTTCTGCGCCATACGCCCGCATCGCCGCGCGGCGTTCCTGACTCATGTTGTCGGGCATCAGCAGCTTCATGCGATAGCCTTTTAACGCGGCAATCATCGCCAGCGCGATGCCGGTGTTGCCACTGGTGGCTTCAATCAGCACATCGCCCGGTTTGATTTCGCCGCGTTTTTCCGCCTGAACAATCATCGACAGCGCGGCCCGGTCTTTCACCGACCCCGCAGGATTATTGCCTTCCAGCTTGACCCAAATTTCGCTGCCGTTATCCGGCCCCATACGCTGCAGTTTGACTAACGGTGTGTTGCCGATGGTTTGTTCTAATGTGTTCACGTTCCGGTCCAGACTTTCATAGAAAAAGCGGCCACGAGGGCCGCTTGCTCAGTGTGATAACGTTAAGCTATCAGTCTGTGTAAGTCAGGTCTACCGATTCATCAGGCAAATACTCAATCCGGTATTCCCCCGATCCGCAGCGCGCGGACCATTGCTCCCCGGCGCGAACAAAATTCAGTTCACCGCAGGCTACCACTTCTTTCGCACCCGGCAGTTTTACGGTCGCGGTTGTGTTCGCTGGAATGCTGAACGTCAGCACCACGCGTCCCTGTTGCGCCTGCCACTTCACCGCGATGTCGCCATAAATAGAGCGATAGTGAGCGTTCATCCAACTCAGGCCGCCACCGGGCAGCGGGGCAATCACTATATGTTTGAATCCTGGTGCCGTTTCATCTGCCTCAATGCCTGCCACGGTGCGATACAGCCACTCCCCCACCGCGCCGTAAGCATAGTGGTTGAAGGAGTTCATGTCCGGGCTCCACATCGAACCATCCGGCTTGATGCCGTCCCAGTGCTCCCAGATAGTGGTCGCCCCGGCCTTAACCTGATACAGCCAGGATGGGAAATCCTCTTTCAGCAGCAGAGCCCAGGCCTCCTTCGGATACTGGTTTTGACTCAAGGCATGGCAGAAATACGGCGTTCCGAGGAAACCGGTCACCAAATGCCCGCCGTGCTCGTGCAGCAATTCCACCAGCGTATCGGCGGTGCGCTCGCGCCAGACGTCAGGCACCAGATTGAAACACAGAGCAAGGATATGCGCCGTCTGGGTACGCGCCGTCATCTCGCCGTCGGCAGTAAAGAAGCGTTCGCGGAAGCGGGCCACAATCCGCGCCTGCAGCGCGCGGTAATAGTCGTAATCCTCACTCTGACCGAGCACCTGAGCGGTTTTCGCCAACAGCAGCGTCGAATGGGCGTACCAGGCGGTGCAGATCAAGTCTTCCGGCGTAGCACCAAAATAGCTGCCCTCCTGCGCATCCAGCGCGACCCAGTCACCAAACTGGAGCTTGTAGCGCCAGATGTCGTTATCCGCATGTGCCTGCATGAAATCGACCCAGCCTTTCATACTCGCATACTGGTTTTCCAGCACCCGCTTATCGCCGTACATCAGGTACATCGTCCAGGGATTAACCACAGCCGCATCCGCCCAGCCCGTTGCCGAATGCGTCCCCCCTTCCGCCAGAAACTTATCCTGACAGCAGTGACCGGTAAGGATATCGGGGATCACGTGCGGGACGCCGCCTTCCGGAGTTTGATCGTATTTCAGGTCAGCCAGCCATTTCGCAAAGAAGGTCTGGGTTTGCATCAGGTAGCTGGCGGTGCGACAGAAAATCTGTGCATCGCCGGTCCAGCCCAGGCGTTCATCACGCTGCGGGCAATCGGTCGGTACGTCAACAAAGTTGCTTTTCAGCCCCCACAAAATGTTGTGATGCAACTGATTAAGGTCGGGGTTTGAACAGGAAAACTGCCCGGTCGGTGCCATCGCGGAATGAATCACAATCGCGCTGAAGTGATTCAGACTCAGTACCCCGGGAAACGCCTCGACCTTCACATAGCGGAAACCCTGCCAGCTAAAGCGCGGGTGCCATACTTCTTCCGCCTCGCCGCTTAAGTGATACTCGATGGTCTGCTGGGCGGTGCGCAGGTTGTCGAGATAGACGTTGCCGTTGGCATCCAGCGTTTCGAAATGCCGTAACGCCACCTTGTCTCCGGCCTGGCCGCGTACCCGAAACTCGACCCAGCCACTCATGTTCTGGCCAAAATCGAGCACCTTATCGCCCTGCGGAGTGACGATCAGCGCTTTGACCGGTAGACGCTCAATTTGCTGGACGGTGCCTGCCCCCTGGGCGGTGAGGGTATGTTTATCCCAGTCGACGCGGTTAACCGCTCGCCATGAGCCCTCGTTAAAGCCTGGCCGATTCCAGCCCTGCTGCACCCGCCGGGCATCGAAGCGCTCTCCATCATAAATTTCCGCAAATGTGCAGGCAGAATCACTCCCGCGCCAGCTGTTGTCCGACGCCAGTATCTGTTGGGTGCCGTCCTCATACTGCACCACCAGCTGGCACAGCAGCGCGGTTTGTTCTCCGTAGTAGTTACGGTGGCGGGCAAAGCCCATATCGCCTTTAAACCAGCCTGCACCCAGCTCTGCGCCTATCACGTTTTCGCCCTGCGCCAGTAACCCGGTGACATCATAGGTTTGATACAGCAGATGATGGCGATAGCTGGTCCAGCCAGGGGTTAGCTCATCGTTACCCACGCGCTCGCCGTTGAGAAACAGCTGATAGATACCCAGCGCCGTGGCATGAACCCACGCTGCGGTAATCGCTTTGCGCGGCGACAGGGCAAAAGCTTTACGCAGCAGTGTCACTTTCGACTCCGCTTTATCAGCGGGGAGTTCCGCAGAGATAAACGCGCCCTGCCACGGGGTGCCGAGCATGCCGGTGACGAACTCCGCCGACGGACTCCAGGCGCTGCGTTCCCCGTAATTGTCGGTGACGCGCACCCGCAGGTAGTAACGGGTCGACGGGGAGAGCACGGCATCGCCCAACTCAATATTGTTGGACTGCTCGCTCACGACTTCGCCACTGTCAAAAATCAGTGACGAAAAGTCTGCTCTGGTACTGCACTGGAGATGCCACGCGCGCTGGAGCACATTGTGGTTATCGCTTTCGATTTTCCAGCCCACCAGGGGTAACGCATCTACCCCCATCAGGCGCGGCTCTCCATTCAACAGCATTTGACTGACTGACAGCATAATCTTTGACTCCACTTGATTTCAGGATTAATGGGGGGTGGTGGTGTGCGCAGCAACCGGCACATGCCCGGTGGCGTTATCGAGCACAATCTCCGCTTCACTACTGAACTCGCTGCGCCGCTTGCCGTGAAAGCACAGCCAGCCGATAAACATGCCTGAGGCCACCAGACCAGACAGCAACATGTAGAGCACCACCGGCCCGGCATCGAGCAGCACCGGCGTAACAAAGGCGAGGATGCCGCAGGTCAGGCGTGCCAGGCCGACAATCGCCCCCTGTGCGGTGGCGCGCAGCATGGTCGGAAAAGATTCCTGCGACCAGACTTTCATGATCCCTTCAAACGCCATCCCGCTGCCAATCGCGGTGAACAGTAAGAAACACAGCCAGGAGACAGGGGAGAAATTCAGCAGAACCGGGGTGAGGAAGCCGCCAGCAAAGAAGCAGGCCCCGATGATGAACACCAGCATACGTTTTTCGGTATCCACCATTTTCATAAACAGTAATCCGGACAGCACACCGACCGGCATCGCTATCAAGTTCCACAATGCATTTTTTTCGACCGTGATACCGACCACATTCACTGCGACATAAGACCCGAACTGCCCGCCGGTATTGGCTGCCAGATTGGTAAACATGTAAAACAGACACAGCGCGATAAAGGGCCAGAGGTATTTCCCATGCAGTAAATCCCTGACCGACGTTTTTTGCGCCCGGACGGTGGATCTCCCCGCCTTCCGTTCTTTATGCGCGGTCAGCCACATCGGGGATTCCGGCAACGACCAGCGCAGCACCAGCAGAATGAGCGCCACGCAGCCGACGTGCAGATATAAGATTTGCGCCCCGGTTCGGCCCCATCCGCCGACCAGCGCTGAAATCGCCATGGTGGTACAAATACCCGCAAACCACAGCAAATTAGACAGGCCGATAATTTTGCCGCGATTCTTATCACTCGCCGCTTCCGAAATGGTTGCCAGCGAGACGGGCAGGTCGGCCCCGGTTGCCAGCCCGACGAGGACAGTTCCCAACAGCAACAAATAAAATCCGCCGGAAAAAGCCAGCAGCAGCGTGCCGATAAATACCATTACCATGGTGATAATAAAAACGTTGCGCCTGCCGTAACAATCGCCCAGACGACCGCCGGTAAATGCGCCCAGAGCAATACATAACGTTAAAACCCCAGAAAGAATGCCAATTTCCGTTGAGGTGGTTCCGATGGCCTTTTGATAAATCACCAGCGCCGTGCCATTGGACACAATCGCCGCTGAATCAATATATGAGGCCATACCGGAAACAACGCCAACGTACCACGGATTGGGCTGTTTAATATTGAGCATAATAAATACTCCAGCTAGGTTGTAAGAATAATAAATCCACTCCTGATGAATAAACTTAATGCGTAACGGGTATATCCGGGCAATACTTAGCCGGGCGGTTATCATATGAACCGCCAAATGTGTAGAATAAATATGTCCGTAAAACGTATTACTGTTTTTGTTTAATTGAGGTGCTTAATTGTCGCTCCTGCGAAGGGGTGTGTTGAAAATACCGGCGATAGGCCTCGCTCATACGCGGCGGATTGAGAAATCCACACAGTAAGGCAATTCGGCTAACCGGAATATCAGTGGTGCGCAATAATTCCTGCGCCTTCAGTAAACGATACAGTTGCTGAAATTTTTCCGGCGTACTGCCGGTCATTTCACGGAAGAAACGGTAAAGCGTACGCAGCGCAATGCCGCCCTCCTCACACACGCTTTTCCAGTTGATATCCTGCGCGTAGTGCTGGCGAATATGGTCGAGCAAATAAATCTTACGCCGCTCGTCAACGGCGGCGTTTTTGCTGACCGGTTGGCCCTCGCACAGCAGGGTCAGGATTTGCAAAAAAGCGGATTCGGTAGCAGAAAAATAGAGCGGATCAAACGCATCATCGCGTCGACGGCTGATCCCTTCTGCCAGCGTAAGAATGCTATTAAGCGCCTGTTCCGTCAGCGGCTGATAGCGGTCATTATACGGCCGGGTCTTTTCAGCGATCGATGCAATCAGGGGTTCGATGTTTTTAATATATTGAAACGCGCGTTGGCGATGAATAAGAATATTAATCAGTGACAGTTCACTGGTGGCTTCATAATAATGAACATCATTGGCAGTCACGAAAAAGAAATCACCCGGGCGGATCATTTCGGCATGATCGTTAACAATATGAAACCCGCTGCCGCTGCGCACAACCACCAGTTCATCGAATTCATGTCCGTGCAGATCGGCCATCGCCTGATTGCTTAACATAAACACGCAAAACGCATGGTCTTCAGAGGGAAAGAAATCTTCGCATTGTTTAATATCTACCAAAATGACCTCACGTATTACGTTAATATCCTTACACATAGTAAGACTGATATTTGTCACGGCATGTCAACATTAAACAGTAAGAGCAGTGACAAGTCATTATGCGCCAATGGCATTCAGGCGTAACTCTCTGTGACGGTCACGCCATTTTTCGCCATTACTGTGCGAATATCCTCTTTGTTTAAGCGAAATAAAAAAAGGCCCATGTTTCCATGGGCCCTCTCTGGGATATGCGTGAAAACCGTCAGGCGGTTTCGGCCAGCATCAGAGGATTAATTTCCTCACGGTTTTCAATCCGCTCTTTGCCGGAGTACAGGCGAGCGTGTTGCAGGCCGACGAACAGACGTTCGCTCCGCTGCGGGGCATCGTCCCCGCGCATCACCACGGTGAGCGTTTCGTCATACCAGCCCAGCGGCTGAACCACCAACTGGGTGTAGTGGCCTTTCGGGCTGGCTTCCAGCACCTGCACCGGCAGCGGCGAATCGAGGCTGGTGCGACGGCTAACGTCGACTTCCCACGGGCGCAAGAACAAATCTACCGGCCCCTGATGTGCAGGCGTATAGCCCAGCGGCCAGCGGTGCGCACCCACGTGGAATTGCCCCCCGCGCACAATGCCTTTCAGGCGATTCACCTCACCCATAAATTCCAGCACGAAACGGGTAGCCGGTTCGCGCCACACCTGCTCTGGGGCATCGACCTGTTCGATGTTGCCCTGGCTCATCACCACCACCCGGTCCGCGACTTCCATCGCCTCTTCCTGATCGTGGGTAACGAACACGCTGGTAAATTTCAACTCTTCATGCAGCTGACGCAGCCAGCGGCGCAGTTCTTTACGCACCTGTGCATCCAGCGCGCCGAAGGGTTCGTCGAGCAGCAGGATTTGCGGCTCTACCGCCAGCGCACGCGCCAGGGCGACACGCTGTTTCTGCCCGCCAGAGAGTTGGGCCGGGTAGCGGTCCGCTAAATGCGCCAGCTGGACCATTTCCAGAAGCCGGGTCACTTTGGCTTTAATTTGCGCCGCGTTTGGACGCTCACGACGCGGCAGCACCGTCAGGCCAAAGGCGATATTCTCGAACACCGTCATGTGGCGGAACAGGGCGTAATGCTGGAACACAAAACCGACTTTACGATCGCGGGCGTGCAGACGACTGACGTCGGTGCCCTGGAAGCGGATCTGGCCGCTGGTCTGGTGCTCCAGCCCGGCGATAATCCGCAGCAGCGTGGTTTTACCGGAGCCGGACGGCCCGAGCAGCGCCACCATCTGCCCGGACGGAATGTCCAGGGAGATATCATTCAGCACCTGGGTGCGACCAAACGATTTCTTAATGCTGGCAATCTCAATGCTCATGATGCGTCTCCTGATGCGCGCGTTTTTCCTGATTTTCCAGGCGCCACTGCACCACACTCTTCAAAAACAGGGTCAAAATAGCCATTAACGTCAGCAGGGCTGCGGCGGTAAACGAACCGACGGTGTTGTAATCTTGCTGAAGTAATTCAATCTGCAACGGCAGCGACAGCGTTTCACCGCGAATCGAACCGGACACCACCGATACCGCGCCAAACTCGCCGATCGCTCGGGCGTTGGTCAGTACCACGCCATACAGCAGCGCCCAGCGAATGTTCGGCAGCGTGACGCGACGGAACATTTGCCAGCCGGATGCGCCCAGCAGGATCGCTGCCTCGTCTTCATTACTGCCCTGGCTCAGCATCACCGGTACCAGCTCGCGCACCACAAACGGACAGGTCACGAAAATAGTCGCCAGAACCATGCCCGGCCAGGCAAACATAATTTGCAGGTTATGCTCATCAAGCCAGCCACCCAGCGGGCCGTTGGAGCCGTAGAACAGCAAATAGACCAGCCCCGCCACCACCGGCGAGACCGCAAACGGAATATCCAGCAGCGTGAGCAACAGCTGGCGACCGGGGAAGGTAAAGCGCGTCACCAGCCAGGCCAGCAGTGTGCCGAATACCAGGTTCACCGGGACGGTTATCAGTGCAATCATCACCGTCAGCCAGATGGCGTGCAGCATGTCCGGATCGGCCAGATTGTGCAGCACCGGCATCAGCCCTTTGCTGAACGCCTCGACGAAGATATAAATCATCGGCACCAGCAGAATGAAGGCTGACACCAGCATCCCGGTGCCAATCAAAAACCATTTGCCCCAGTTGATGCGGGGCGCATCGTAGCGCTTCAATTGAGTGACTTCCGCCATTAGTGACCTACCACGCGTCGACCAAAGCGACTCTGCAAGGTGTTGATGGAAAAGAGCAGCAACAGCGACGCCCCAAGGATCACCGAGGCAATCGCACTCGCCGCCGGATAGTCAAACTCCTGCAAACGCACGAAAATCATCAGCGAGGTGACTTCGGTTTTCCAGGCGATGTTCCCGGCAATAAAAATAACCGCGCCGAATTCACCGAGGCTGCGGGTGAACGACAACGCCACGCCCGCCAGCAAGGCCGGGGAAAGCTCCGGCAGCACCACTTTGCGGAAGCTCTGTATCCGGGTAGCACCGAGGGTTTCCGCCGCTTCTTCGTATTCCGGGCCAAGTTCTTCGAGCACTGGCTGTACGGTACGCACCACAAACGGAATGCTGGTGAACGCCATCGCCACGGCGATCCCAAGCCAGGTGTAAGTCACTTTGATATCGAACTTCGCCAGCCATTCGCCGTAGAAACCGTTCACCGAAAACAGTGAGGCAAGGGTTAAACCCGCTACCGCGGTCGGCAGCGCGAAGGGTAAATCCATCAGCGCATCAAGGAGCGTGCGGCCCGGAAAACGATAACGGGTGAGGATCCATGCCATCAGCAGGCCGAACACGCCGTTAAAAATCGAGGCCACAAACGCCGACAACAGTGTCACCTTGTAAGCCGCCACCACCTGAGGATTAGTGATAACCTCCCAGTACTGCGCCCAGCTCATCTGCGCCAGCTGCATTACCAGCGCACTGAGCGGCAGCAATAAAATCAGGCACACGAACAGCAGACTGGTGCCGAGGCTTAAGGTAAAGCCCGGCAGCACGCGTCTGGAAGAAACAGCAAACATCACTTATGCCCCGCCGCTAACAGCTTATCCAGCTCGCCACCGCTGGCGAAATGGGTCTTCATCACGTCCGGCCATGAGCCAAACTTATCTTCCACACGGAACAGTTCAGTCTGTGGGAACTTGTCTTTCAGTTTGTCCATCACCGCCGGGTTATTCACGCGATAGTAATAATCGGTGATGATGGTTTGCGCCTGCGGGCTGTACAGCCAGGTCAGGTACGCTTTAGCTGCTTTCTCGGTGCCGTTGGCTTTGACGTTTTTGTCGACCCAGGTCACCGGGAACTCGGCCAGAATGTTGGTTTTCGGCACGATGACCTCAAAACCCTGGTCTTCGTACTGCTTGCGAATATTGTTCACTTCGGATTCAAAGCTTATCAGCACATCGCCCAGGCCACGCTCCACGTAGGTGGTGGTTGCGCCACGTCCGCCGGTATCGAATACCTGAACGTTTTTCAGGAACTGAGTCATGAACTGTTCGGTTTTGGCTTTATCGCCGCCGTCAGCTTTGTCCGCCGCACCCCAGGCTGCAAGATAGGTATAACGGGCGTTACCGGACGTTTTCGGGTTCGGGAACACCAGTTTCACATCGCTGCGTACCAGGTCGTTCCAGTCGTGGATATTCTTCGGATTACCCTTGCGCACCAGGAACGCCATAGTGGAATAGAACGGCGAGCTGTTATTAGGCAAACGACTCTGCCAGTTGGCCGGGATAAGCTTGCCCCGGTCATGCAGGATTTGCACATCCGTCACCTGGTTATAGGTCACTACATCGGCCTTCAGCCCCTGCAAAATCGCCAGTGCCTGTTTGGATGAACCGGCATGAGATTGCTTAATGGTCAGCTTATCGCCACCGTTATCCTTCGCCCACTGCTGTTCAAACGGCGGATTAAGGGCAGCAAATAGCTCGCGGGAGACATCATAGGAACTGTTCAGCAGTTCAGTCGCCTGTGCCTGAGCCGCCAGCAGCAAGGCTCCCAGCACCAGTGTTCCTTTTTTCAGTGATTTAACGGCCATTGCGCACCCTTATAAATGTGATGACTATCTACAGTCATAATATTTATAACGAGGATGAAAGCTGTAACGGTTTTATATACCGTTTGGTGATTTGGAAGTTGAAAAGAGAATAAGGGCTATCCGGCAGTTTTCACCCCGCCCGTTTGATACACTTGGCCAAAACCTAACGAGGAAGAAATGATGCGCCAAAGGACGATTGTCTGCCCGATTATTCAGAACGACGGAGCGTATTTACTGTGCAAAATGGCCGACGATCGCGGCGTGTTTCCCGGCCAGTGGGCGCTGTCCGGCGGCGGTATGGAACCCGGCGAAACCCTGGAACAGGCGCTGCGGCGCGAAATCAGCGAAGAGCTGGGCGATAAGCTGCACATTGAGAAAATTACGCCCTGGCATTTCCGCGATGACACCCGCATCAAAACCTACGCCGACGGCAGCCAGGAAGAGATTTACATGATTTATCTGATGTTCGACTGCGTGAGTGCTAATCGCGAAGTGACATTTAATGAAGAGTTTCAGGCCGTGGCGTGGGTCAGCCCTGAGCGGCTTGGCGAGTACGATTTAAACGTCGCCACCCGCCAGACGTTTATCGATAAAGGATTGTTGTCGTCATTCAGACCTGATTAACCGTGTTCCTGAGTCCAGCCAGTCATCTCACGAAGAGCGGTGGCTGACCTCAGGATATCTTCCTCAGAACGCGTTATCCCTGATACGGAAAGAACGGGTTATTCGGTCCCATATTTCCACCAGTTCAGCATCGCTGTAAGTCGGGGGTGGCAGGGCATAGTTACTCAGAGTCAGGTCAAGATTAGGATGTCTGAAATCTGCCGTTTTCTCGTTGGCTACAGCGTAAAACAATAGCTGTGCAGACGGATTATCGGGTGACTTATCTGACGGGGCGGTATTAAGCCATTCGCTGGTATCAAAGCCAGCTATCTGTGTTTTGTCTTTGCGTAATGTTCGTGCATTTATTCCCGTCAGGTAAGCCTGAATCTCATGACTGCGCTCCAGCATAGTCGTGCTCTCTTTTAAGCTGTTATTGCTCCAGACAACAAAAGAAAAGACCTGATTGTGTGAATAGACAAAGGTAATATCTTCCTTTGGCTTCCCCTTCCCGTCGCGGATAAATCCCTGCGGAATGCAGGTCCCCGGTTCCGTCGGTATTTCATCATCCTTTCTCCCGCTCAGGCGCGACATTAAATCCTGTAGCTCTGCCAGTTTTTGAGGTTTAGTGTTCGCCATCCAAGCGGGTCTTTTGGCCTCATCCCGCAAATAAAACGCGCGTTCCTTGGCATAATGTGGGTCAGAGTAATCGGTGATCTCCTGAGTGAGGATAAACGCCACTCCGTCAACATACAGATGCCCTTCCAGAATCCGTCCAAATCCAGCAACACTCTCATTTTCATTACGATCAAATATCACCGCATTCTCATTCAACCGGTACACTTGCTTGAGAAAAGGCCGATCAACCGGATCCACGGTAGCGCTGTTTTTCAGTTCCAGCTCCCGCCGCTGGATACGCTGCTCAAACGCCGGACGATAGAGTCGCTTGCTGCTGATGCGCACCTCATTAATCTGAACCCGGTCCGGCAGCGTATTTTCAAAGGAGCCCGGAACCTCAAACACATAGCGCCCCACACACTGGGCTTTGGGGGTGGCAAACAGCGTATCGACCATACGTTTTTCCTTGTCCGTTAACGCCGTCGGCGTATGCACAAATGTCACATAGTGATGAATATAATATCCTGCCGCCAGCAGCAGCAGCAGCAGTACCGGGGTGATGAGCAGGGAAAGAGGACGTTTTTTCATGGGGCCGGTACCTGCTGCACAATTTTCACCACCGAACGGACCGTGAACACCAGTGCGTCCGACAGGTCACTGTAAACCGAACGGCCACGGTCCACGGGGTCAACGGCATAGGCCCCTTCATGATCAACATTGGTCGCCAGCACACCCTGAAAGCAGGGGGATGAAGTCCGGACTGCCGTCACCGGCACCGTGCCGTCGCCAGGGCTTGCGGATGAGATAAGCTCCGAAGTTCTTAATGGAGACAACTCAATGGGTTCGCCTGCCCTCTCCCGCAGCCTCTGTGCCTCCCTCACGCTCTGAGGGACCCGCTCTTTCCATGTCAGGAATGCATCAGACTGATTGCGCGCACTCGCACCGTAAAACAACCAGGTCTGTGGGTGGTATTTGCCATTCAACCTCTCGATAAACTTTTGGACTACTTTACTTACCCTTTCTTCGTATTTATTCCACTCATCCTCGGTGTTATCCAGCAGCAAATCCTGTTCACATAACCGCCACCAGTCCGTCCTGTTCAGGTAAATTTCCTCATACGGGTCGGCCACCGGCAGGGACAACCGGGTATTGTCGCCCTCTATTCTCAGCCAGCCCGGGCCATAAGCCTTCCCCGGCAGCAGCTGTAACGGCCCGGGCGACTGAGCCAGCACCGGCATCAGCTTTTCAGCATTATCCCCGATAATCATCCCGATAATGCCTCTCTCTCCGATTTTCATGCGCCTGTACGCCGCCGGTGAGCCCAGGTCCGGCATCACGCCATGTACCATCCCCAGTATATTTTCCTGTCCGCCCATGTTTTCTGAGTAATGCCGGGCTACCAGTCCCCCCATCGAGTGCGTGACCAGGATAACCTTGTTCACCGCCAGACGACCGTGATAGTCCGCCAGCACCCTGCTGATATACTGTCCCAGCGACGCCGCTGAGTCAGCATTGGACTGTAGCCAGTTATAACCAAAAACGTGCAGCGGAAACAAAAAACGGTGGCTGTGCTCCGTTTCGTCTTCGGTCTGCACCTGCTCTGCCGGCTCGTCACCTATCCTGACACCGGTAAAACGCTGTCGCGCCGTCTGCAGTTGCGCTTCCCGGAAATAATTATCCATCAGGATGTCGTCATCACTGAGCAGATACTGCAGCCGGTCGAGCGCCTCCCCGTAGCTCTTGTAAAATGCGCTTCCCCACCCGCGCGCCCGCCGGGAGGGAAATTTTTTACCATCCGCCCCGTCGTTAAAAATGTCCCCGCGGTCATCGACCGTTGTGGTCTTCGGAGCAAGGAGAAACTTCCTTTTCTCCGGGCTCGCCAGAGGCCACTTTTTAAGCGATGCGGCGCTGAACTGCCAGACTTCACTCCCCTGGTTTTTAAGATTGGACCCCATCACGCCCGGAATAAAAATCACCGGGATCACTTTTTCTGGCGGCTTGAGACAAACGGCCACGTAATTTTTTTCTTTCAGTTGAGGAATAATGTCGTAGTGAAACTGCCCGTGGTCATCCCAGATGGGGCGGTGATAGGTATGATTTTCGTTGCCGTCCATGCGTCAAGCTCCTGGAATCCTTTGCTGTAAAAAGCATCAGGCCCATAATACGCCGAAGCAAACTTAACTCAAATCAGTTAGCTCACTCCCGGCGAGTGGTCGTGACACCCGCATCAAAACCTACGCGGACGGCAGCCAGGAAGAGATTTACATGATTTATCTGATGTTCGACTGCGTGAGTGCTAATCGCGAAGTGACATTTAATGAAGAGTTCCAGGCCGTGGCGTGGGTCAGCCCTGAGCGGCTTGGCGAGTACGATTTAAACGTCGCCACCCCACCCGCCAGACGTTTATCGATAAAGGGCTGCTGTACCGAAACGCGAAACGCCCGGCGGCGCTTCGCTGGCCAGGCCTAGAAAACACCGGGCTCGTAGGCCCGATAAGCGAAGCGCCATCGGGCATGTAAACATTACAGTGCCAGCAATTTATCCAACGACGGCGCGAAGTAATAGCCCCCGGTCACCGGCCGGGTGAAACGTAACATCGCGTCACGCTTGCCGTCGGTATCACCGAACATACTCAGCAGCTGCTGTTCGATGTTGTACAGGCGCGCGCAATAGGCGCAGAAGTACAGGCCGTGCGTACCGCTGGCGGTGCCGTACGGCAGGCTCTGGCGAACAATTTTCAGTCCTTTGCCGTTCTCTTTCAGATCGACGCGGGTCAGGTGTGAGGTTTCCGGGCGTTCGTCGCCATCGATCTCTTCGTTGGCTTCTTTGGTGCGTCCAATCATCATTTCCTGATCGGCAACGCTCATACGGTTCAGCTGCTTGAGATTGTGTTCCCAGCGCTGGACGAACACGTAGCTGCCGCCCGCATCGATGCCATCAGCAATCACCGCCACGTCGCGACGGGTCTCTTCTCCCGCCGGGTTTTCGGTGCCGTCAACGAAGCCGCTGAGGTCACGTTCTTCCACCCAGCGGAAACCGTGGATCTCTTCTTTGACGTCAACTGCTCCGGCAAACGCTTCCAGCGCGGCCTGAGCGACGGAGAAATTGACGTCATGGCGCAGGGACAGTATGTGGATTAGCACATCGTATTGCGTCGCCGGCGCCAGACCTTTGCCGTAAGGAATGAAGTCTTTCAGCTCTGACGCGCCTACCCCGCCGCTCAAACTGCGCCAGGTGTCGTGCCCGAAAGCAACCACGGCACCAAGATGCGCGTCGGGGAATTTCGCCTGAAAGGTTGCCAGCTTATCGGCAAACACTTTGCTGCACTCACGCAGGGCGTTAACGTCCCCTGTAACGTTGGCTTCAATCCAAATCGCCGCACGGCAATGTTCCGGCAAAATGCCGCTCTGAACCTGAGACATCGCTGCTTCTCCTGAAAAGCGAAAAAAAGATGCCACGACCCCGTGGCATTATTGATAGAGCGGATTATACCCGCTTTTTCATGGAGACAGCTTGCTCGTGCGCAAATTAACGGCGCCAGATAATCTTGCTGACTTTCCAGAATTTAAGGGAGTCGTCCGGCGGCATCAGTTCCTGCGGGCCGCCCCAACTGCCGCTAAACAGGTAGCTGATATGCTGGCTGTCCTTGGCCTTACACATGACGCTGGTACTGTCATCACCGCTGGCTTTCTCGCAGTTGCCGAAGGCTTTGCTGTAAACGTCACTGAACGGGGTCCCGATTTTGGTGCCATCGGCGGCGGCGATATCGTTATCCAGCACCTCAATCTGGCTGACGGTGCCCGCGTCGCCGTTCACCACCAGCGCCACCTTATCGTCTTTCAGCGCTTCAACGTATTTGACGATCTGGCCGTGGTCAGTTTTCATCCCCGTGCGCAGACGATAGTCGCCGTCCAGCGCATCGTCGATGGCCTTCTCATCCATTGGCGTTGAGGCGGTCAGTTTGCCCACGCCCAGCTCGGTGATTTCCATTGAGGAACCAAACCAGTTCCACGGATAGGCTGCCGACCAGTTTACCGAGCTGAAGCCTGAGCTAACGGTGGCACAGCCGGTTAAAGCCAGAGGCAGCGCGCAGAGCAATAAACGCAATGATTTCATTCCAGGATCCTTGTATGTAAAACAACGCCTGTTGGAGTCCAGAATGGCAGAAAAGTGCCATTAATCCTCGGGTGGGGCAAAACAGGCGCGTAAACGGCGGTTGCTGAACAGCCACCAGAGAGCAAAACCGTCAACAATCACCAGCGCCAGTCCGACGCCGGACAGCGGCTCGCCCTGCCACCATAACAGCGGCTGCCAGACCAACAGCGAGAGCTGAGCCACCATCAGTAGCCAGCGCATTCCTGCCCACAGGCGTGGAATCTGATGACGTCGCCCACTGATTAAAAAGGCGACCACCGCGGGCAAGCCCGGCAGCAGACCCAGCCAGAAATTGTCGTGATCGGGATAGAACAGATTCAGCAGCGTATCGCCCTGCTGGCGTGACGCTCCGGCCATCACAAATAGCACCCAGGTTCGCGCCTGCAATAACAACACGCCCCAGAACACAAAAGGCAGCCGAAGCCGCCCGTGACCATCGTATGCCGACGGCAAAAAATCAATATTCTTCATCTTCAATCAGGCGCTTACCGAGCACAACCACATCAGCATGTTCATAGCCGAGGCGCTCATACATGCCCTGAACCATATCATTATCTTCCCGCACCATGATCTGAAGTTTTGGACACCCGCGTGCAATCAGTTTTTTCTCAAGACGACTGAGCAACGCATTGGCGATGCCGCGACCACGGTATTCCGGATGAACGCCGAGGTAATAGGCCGAGCCGCGATGACCATCGTAGCCGCCCATCACCGTCCCGACCACTTCCCCGTTCACCTCCGCGACCAGGAAAAGGCTCACGTCGTGGTTGAGCTTACGTTCGATATCCATTTCCGGGTCGTTCCATGGGCGTAACAGCTCGCAACGCTCCCAGAGCGTAATAACCTCTTCGAAATCGGACTGGCGAAAAACGCGAATCTCCATGGTATTGCCCATCTTCTTAGGTATAAAAACAGTGATTATGGCGTGAACGTCCTAATATTCCAATATCTGCGCAATCAAGCTCAAAAAAATGGCATAATGTCGCATTGTCACGTATTGAAATGAAAAGTAAAACAATTCTCATCCCGGACTGTCGTAACGGAAAACACGATACGATATAACACATGGATTAATCATTATTACAACTCGGGCCGCATGAGCACTTTCAAACCCTTAAAAATACTCGCTTCGCGCCGCCAGGTGCTGAAAGCCGGACTGGCTGCATTGACCCTGTCCGGCATGTCAAACGCCATTGCCAAAGAAGAAACGCTGAAAACCAGCAACGGTCACAGTAAACCTGCCGCGAAAAAAAGCAGGGCCAAACGAATTGTGGTGCTCGATCCGGGTCACGGCGGCATTGATACCGGGGCCATAGGCCACGGCGGTTCTAAAGAGAAACATGTGGTACTGGCGATCGCCAAAAACGTGCGTTCGATTCTGCGCGGTCACGGCATTGATGCCCGCTTGACCCGCACCGGCGACACGTTTATTCCGCTATATGATCGGGTTGAAATCGCGCACAAGCACGGCGCCGACCTGTTTATGTCCATCCACGCCGACGGGTTTACCAACCCGAGTGCCGCTGGCGCATCGGTGTTTGCGCTCTCTAACCGTGGGGCGAGTAGCGCCATGGCGAAATACCTTTCCGATAAGGAAAACGCCGTCGATGAGCTGGCGGGTAAGAAGGCGTTGGATAAAGATCACCTGTTACAGCAGGTGCTGTTCGATCTGGTGCAAACGGACACTATCAAGAACAGCCTGACCCTCGGGTCGCATATCCTGAAACAGATTAAACCGGTGCATCGCCTGCACAGCCGTAATACTGAACAGGCGGCGTTTGTGGTGCTGAAGTCGCCGTCGATCCCGTCGGTGCTGGTGGAAACCTCGTTTATCACCAACCCGGGCGAAGAAAAGCTGCTGGGCACCGCCGCCTTCCGGCAGAAAATTGCCAACGCGATTGCCTCCGGCATCGTCAGTTATTTCAACTGGTTTGATAACCAGAAAGCGCATGTGAAGAGACGTTAATGAAACCGGATGCCGCACAGGTAAAAACCTTTCTACTGAGTCTTCAGGATCGAATCTGCCAGCAGCTCGCCGCAGTCGACGGGCATGATTTTGTCGAAGATAGCTGGCAGCGCGACGCAGGCGGTGGTGGGCGTAGCCGCGTACTGCGCGACGGCGGCGTGTTTGAACAGGCGGGCGTCAACTTCAGCCACGTTTACGGTGATGCAATGCCCGCCTCGGCTACCGCCCATCGCCCGGAACTGGCAGGCCGTCGCTTCGAAGCGATGGGCGTGTCGCTGGTAGTGCATCCGCGCAACCCGTTCGTGCCCACCAGCCATGCCAACGTGCGGTTCTTCATCGCCGAAAAAGAGGGCGCAGATCCGGTTTGGTGGTTTGGTGGCGGCTTCGATTTAACGCCCTATTACGGTTTTGAAGACGATGCGGTGCACTGGCACAGCGTTGCCCGCAGTCTCTGCCTGCCATTTGGGGAGGATGTCTATCCGCGCTACAAAAAATGGTGCGACGACTACTTCGTCCTCAAGCATCGCAACGAACAGCGCGGCATTGGCGGCCTGTTCTTTGATGATTTAAACACCCCTGATTTCGACCAGTGCTTCGCCTTTATGCAGGCGGTGGGTGACGGCTATACCGAGGCCTATCTGCCGATTGTTGAACGCCGAAAAGCGCTGGCATGGGGCGAACGCGAGCGCGACTTCCAGCTTTATCGCCGGGGCCGTTACGTGGAGTTCAATCTGGTGTGGGATCGCGGCACGCTGTTTGGTTTGCAGACCGGTGGCCGCACGGAGTCGATTCTGATGTCGATGCCGCCGCTGGTGCGCTGGGAGTATAACTATCAGCCAGAAGAAGGCAGCCCGGAGGCTGCCTTGAGTGAGTTTATTCAGGTTCGGGACTGGGTTTAAATCCCCTCACCCCGGCCCTCTCCCCAGAGGGGCGAGGGAGAAAAGAAGATCCCCTCTCCCTTTTAGGGAGAGGGTTAGGGTGAGGGTAATGGCTTTTACAGCGGTTCAGTCTGTGCTTCAACCACCGCCAGCGCGACCATATTCACGATTCGACGCACCGAGGCAATCGGGGTCAGAATATGCACCGGTTTCGCCACGCCCATCAGCACCGGCCCGACGGTCACCCCTTCTGAACTCGACACCCGCAGCAGGTTATAGCTGATTCGCGCGGCTTCCATATTTGGCATCACCAGAATATTCGCCGCCCCTTTCAGCGGGCTGTCCGGCATACGTTCGTGACGAATGCTTTCCACCAGCGCGGCATCGCCGTGCATCTCTCCGTCAATCATCAGCTCCGGATCGCGCTCGCGCACCAAATCGAGCGTGTTACGCATTTTGGTCGCGGCCGCACAGTTAGACGAACCAAAGTTAGAGTGCGACAACAGCGCCACACGCGGCTCAATCCCGAAGCGACGCACGGTTTCTGCCGCCATCAGCGTAATCTCCGCTAACTGCTCCGGGGTCGGATCGTCGTTAACGTAGGTATCCGCGATAAAGGTGTTGCCGCTCGGCAGCAGCAGCGCGTTCATCGCCCCCGCCGTATGCACGCCGTCGCGGTAGCCAAACAGCTGCTGAATGACGTTGAAATGCTCGTGATAATCACCAATCGTGCCGCAAATCAGCGCATCCGCTTCACCACGCTGAACCATGATCGCGCCGATCACCGTAGTGTTGCTGATCACATGCCGCTGCGCCTGTTCCTGGGTTATCCCCCGGCGCTTCATGATGTTGTAGTACTCCATCCAGTACTCTTTAAAGCGCGGATCGGATTCGTTATTCACGATGTCGAAATCGACGCCCGGCTTCATCTGTAGCCCCAGTTTTTGCAGGCGCATTTCGATGACATTCGGACGACCAATCAGGATAGGTTTGGCAAGGCCAAGAGTGATCAGCTCCTGGGTGGCATGCAGGACGCGGGTGTCTTCGCCTTCCGCCAGCACCACGCGCTTCGGCTCTTTGCGCGCCTGAGAGAAAATCGGTTTCATGAACAGGTTGGTTTTGTAGACGAACTCGCTCAGCTTCTCTTCGTACGCCGCAAAATCGGCAATCGGACGCGTCGCCACGCCGGAATCCATCGCCGCTTTGGCCACCGCCGGGGCGATTTTAACAATCAGACGCGGGTCAAACGGTTTCGGAATGATGTACTCCGGGCCGAAGCTCAGGTCCTGATCGCCATAGGCCGAGGCCACCACTTCGCTCTGCTCCGCGTGCGCCAGTTCTGCGATGGCATGAACCGCCGCCAGTTTCATCTCTTCGTTGATCGCGGTCGCACCTACGTCCAGCGCCCCACGGAAGATGAACGGGAAGCACAGCACGTTGTTGACCTGGTTCGGGTAGTCGGAACGTCCGGTGCAAATTATCGCGTCAGGACGCACTTCTTTCGCCAGCGGCGGCAGAATTTCCGGCTCCGGATTGGCCAGGGCGAGGATCATTGGCGCGCGCGCCATTTTCTTGACCATCTCCTGGGTGAGCACTTTCGGGCCTGAACAGCCGAGGAAGATGTCGGCCCCTTCAATCACGTCATCCAGGGTGCGTTTGCCGTCATCGACCACCGCGTAGGCGGCTTTGGTTTCCGCCATGTTCGGCTCGCGGTCTTTGTAGATAACGCCTTTGGAGTCGCAGACCACGATGTTGTGCTTCTGCATCCCGAGCACCACCAGCAGGTTCATACAGGCAATCGCTGCGGCACCCGCGCCGGAAACCACCATCCGCACATCAGACAGGTTTTTCTCAACCACGCGCAGGCCGTTGAGAATGGCTGCGGTGCTGATGATCGCCGTGCCGTGCTGATCGTCGTGGAACACCGGGATTTTCATGCGCTCGCGCAGCTTCTGCTCGATGTAGAAGCACTCCGGTGCTTTGATATCTTCCAGGTTGATGCCGCCGAACGTCGGCTCCAGGGCCGCTACCACATCAATCAGCTTATCCGGATCGAGTTCGTCAATTTCGATATCGAACACGTCAATCCCGGCAAATTTTTTGAACAGTACCCCTTTGCCTTCCATGACCGGTTTCCCGGCCAGCGCGCCGATATTGCCCAGCCCCAGCACCGCGGTGCCGTTCGACACCACCGCCACCAGATTGCCACGGGCGGTATATTTGAAGGCCGCCAGCGGATCTTTTTCGATTTCGAGGCACGGGGCAGCAACGCCCGGCGAATAGGCCAGCGCCAAGTCACGCTGCGTCGCCAGCGGTTTGGTCGGAGAGACCTGAATTTTCCCCGGCGTTGGGAATTCATGGAAATCGAGGGCGCTTTGTTTCAACTGGTCATCCATTCTATGTTCCTTTTACGTCACGTCAGAAAAGTGTTCCCGGTGTTAACTCCTGAGTATCGCCGTTCGCGGCTGCGTAAACTTTGAAGGCCGCCATACTCTCGTCATGAAAACGCGCTTTTGTTATTAATTTTTAACACTCCTGTTAAGGGGTGTCGTAAACCAAGGCGTACCCGTCTGCTATGCTTTTTAGTTATGCATGACGTAATAAGGAGTCTCTTTTCATGAACCAGCTAGACGGAATCAAGAAGTTCACCACCGTGGTCGCCGACAGCGGCGATATCGAATCCATTCGCCACTATCAACCGGAAGATGCCACCACCAACCCTTCGCTGTTGCTGAAGGCCGCCGGCCTTGAGCATTATGGCCACCTGCTCGACGACGCGGTGGCGTATGCCAAAAAACAGGGTAGCAGCCGCGAGCAGCAGGTCAGTGATGCCTGCGACAAACTGGCGGTCAGCTTCGGTGCGGAAATTCTGAAAAGCATCCCCGGCCGTGTGTCCACCGAAGTGGATGCCCGCCTGTCGTTCAACCAGGAAAAAAGCATAGCCAAAGCGCGCCATCTGGTTGAGCTGTATGCCGATCAGGGCATCGACAAATCGCGGATCCTTATCAAACTCGCCTCAACCTGGGAAGGCATTCGCGCTGCCGAAGTGCTGGAAAAAGAAGGTATTCACTGCAACCTGACGCTGCTGTTCTCCTTCGCCCAGGCCCGCGCCTGCGCCGAAGCGGGCGTGTTCCTGATCTCCCCGTTCGTCGGGCGTATTTACGACTGGTATCAGCAGCGGGAACCGATGGACCCGTACGTGGTGGAAGAAGATCCAGGCGTGAAATCGGTGCGCAATATTTATGATTACTTCAAACAGCACCGCTATGAAACCATCGTGATGGGCGCGAGCTTCCGCCGCACCGAACAAATTCTGGCCCTGGCGGGCTGTGACCGTTTGACCATCGCCCCGGCGCTGCTCAAAGAGCTGCAAGAGAAAGAAGAGCTGGTCGAACGCAAGCTTATCCCGACCGCCCAGTACTTCAATCGTCCTACCCCGCTGACCGAAGCTGAATTCCGCTGGGAGCATAATCAGGATCCCATGGCGGTCGATAAGCTGGCGGAAGGTATCCGCCTGTTCGCCGTCGACCAGCGCAAACTGGAAGACCTGCTTGCCGCCAAACTGTAACTTTTGCCACGGAGGAATTTTATGTCCCGTAGAGAGCTAGCCAACGCGATTCGCGCCCTGAGTATGGACGCCGTGCAGAAAGCCAATTCCGGCCATCCCGGTGCGCCGATGGGGATGGCAGACATTGCCGAAGTGCTGTGGAATGATTTCCTCAAGCACAACCCGACCGATCCCCACTGGTACGATCGTGACCGCTTTATTCTCTCCAACGGTCACGCCTCGATGCTGCTGTACAGCCTGCTGCATCTGACCGGCTACGATCTGCCCATGGAAGAGCTGAAAAACTTCCGTCAGCTGCATTCCAAAACCCCAGGGCACCCGGAAATCGGCTATACCCCCGGGATTGAAACCACCACCGGGCCGCTCGGTCAGGGGCTGGCGAATGCGGTGGGTCTGGCGATTGCTGAACGCACGCTGGCGGCGCAGTTTAACCAACCGGACCATGAGATTGTCGATCACTACACCTACGTTTTCATGGGCGACGGTTGCCTGATGGAAGGCATTTCGCACGAAGTCTGCTCGCTGGCGGGCACGCTGGGGCTGGGCAAACTGATTGGCTTCTATGACAGTAACGGCATCTCGATTGACGGTGAAACCGAGGGCTGGTTCACCGATGACACCGCCAAACGCTTCGAAGCCTATCACTGGCACGTGGTGCATGACGTCGACGGGCATGACCCGGAGGCGGTGAAAAAGGCGATTATTGAAGCGCAAAGCGTGACGGACAAGCCGTCGCTGATTATCTGCCGGACGGTGATTGGCTTCGGTTCGCCGAATAAAGCCGGGAAAGAGGAATCACACGGCGCGGCGCTGGGTGAAGAAGAAGTCGCCCTGGCGCGGAAACAGCTCGGCTGGAAGTACCCGCCGTTTGAGATCCCGAAAGAGATTTACACCGGCTGGGACGCCCATCAGAAAGGGGAAAAAGCCCAACAAAGCTGGAATGAGAAACTCGCCGCCTATAAAAAAGCACATCCGGAGCTGGCCGCTGAATTCCTGCGACGGATGAGCGGTGAACTGCCGGAAAGCTGGCAAAAAACCACGGTGGATTACATCCAGAAACTGCAGTCGGAACCGGCAAAAATCGCCAGTCGCAAAGCCTCACAAAATACGCTCAACGCCTATGGGCCAATCCTGCCCGAACTGCTGGGCGGTTCTGCCGATCTCGCCCCGAGTAACCTGACTATCTGGAAAGAGTCGGTCTCGCTGAAAGACTCTCTCGCCGGGAACTACATTCACTACGGGGTGCGTGAATTCGGGATGACCGCCATCGCCAACGGCATCGCCCATCACGGCGGTTTTGTGCCCTATACCGCCACCTTCCTGATGTTCGTCGAGTACGCCCGCAACGCGGCACGTATGGCGGCGCTGATGAAGGCCCGGCAAATCATGGTCTACACCCACGACTCCATCGGGCTGGGTGAAGATGGGCCGACGCACCAGGCGGTGGAACAGCTTGCCAGCCTGCGTCTGACGCCGAATTTCAGCACCTGGCGACCGTGCGATCAGGTTGAAACTGCGGTGGCGTGGAAAGCGGCCGTCGAACGTCATACCGGGCCAACCGCATTGATCCTCTCCCGCCAGAATCTGGCCCAAATGGAACGTACCCCAGACCAGGTGAAGGCCATCGCGCGTGGGGGCTACATCCTGAAGGACGCGGGCGGCAAGCCGGATATCATTCTGATTGCGACGGGGTCGGAAGTGGAGATAACCGTGCTGGCGGCGGAAAAACTGCGCGCCGACGGACACAGCGTGCGGGTGGTCTCCCTCCCGTCGACCGATGCATTTGACGCCCAGGATGAAGCGTATCGGGAATCGGTGCTGCCGTCTGACGTCTCTGCCCGCGTGGCGGTCGAAGCCGGCATTGCCGACTACTGGTACAAATACGTCGGCCTGAAAGGCGCGATTGTCGGCATGACCACCTTCGGCGAATCGGCCCCAGCCGACAAGCTGTTCCCGTTCTTCGGGTTTACGGTGGAGAATATTGTCGAGAAAGCGAAGAAAGTGCTAGGCCGGAAATAATATCATCTTGTTATCCAGAGAGTGGGCCAGGCATCTGGCCCCTGCCAGTTATCGCAGGTCGGTTGACCGGCATAACGCACCAGGCGGAAGCGCTGGCCATCATAACGCCAGCGCGTTTGCACCCCGCAGTCGCCCTGACCACGGCCTTTATCCAGCGTGGCTAACTCTCGCGTTTTTTCATCAAAGGTCAGATTAACCAATTCTATTTCGCGTTCATCGCTGTCCGCTGGCTGGAACGGCAGCCGAAGCCGCACGGCCTGCGCGACAAACGGTTTCTGTCGGGTGACCAGCCAGGCGCGATAGATGGTGTTGTACGCGCCCGACTCACAGCTTTGCATCAACAGCGCTTTATCATCGGTCAGCGGTGTGACCCACACTTCACGACGCAGTGGGTCGAGCGAACACTGACTGTTGTTCATGCGCATCGTGCCGTAATCAAGCAATGCGTTAAACTCTTCGCGGCTGAACGGCGTCGGGGTCGGATTCACCTTCACCACCGTTTTCAGCGCCGGGGCGGGCGGCACGCTCAGCGGCGGATCGTCGCCTTTGCCAATCCACGCGGTTTCACTGCCGACACGCTTTTGCCTGTCATCCACAAACAGCAGCGCCGCTTTGAGGCCCTGCAATGAGATGTTTTGCGTGCCCCGCACCAGGGTCAGCGCCTGCGCATCCTGAATGTGTTCGAGAAAAGCGTTGATAGTGGCGCTGTCAGTGCTGCTGAGATGCCATGGCGTTATCTGCCAGTGTTCACCCGGCAGCTTTAACGGCGCACCGTCGAGCAGCAAACGCGGCGCTATCGGCGCGATTTTGGGCAGCACGTTTTCCGGGCCGCCCAGTTCGATTCGTAAGGTGGAATCATTGTGTGCGCCCGCGCTGCGGGTGAGGGTCATCACCAGGCCATGATGTAGGCCGACGTTACGCGCGGTGCAGAAATTCTGATTGTTACAGGTGACCTGCCAGTCGCTGAATTCCTGTTGCACAGGCGCAGCCCACGTCAGCGTCGACGGTAACCCGACCAGCAGCAAAAGGAAAAAGAGACGGTGATACACGAGATGACCCCAGAACAGAAAGACGCTTAAAACTGCGCGTATCCTCGCCTGGCGGCCACCTCTTACTCAATCGGATTAGTCCATTAAACCGCTGGTATGCAAATATTGCAGCAGGATGACCGCTTTACCGTCGCGGATCTCACCGCGTTTGACCATCGCCAGCGCCTGCTCGAACGGCATCTCCAGCACCTCGATATCTTCATCTTCGACGCCGCCACCCGCCGTGGCGCGCAGACTTTCGTGGTATTCAGCGACAAAAAAATGCACCAGTTCGGTCACGCCACCTGGAGACATATACAGCTCGAAGACTTTGCGCACCTGGTCAACCCGATAACCGGTTTCCTCCACCGCTTCTTTGCGAATGCACGCTTCCGGCTCATCGTCATCGAGCAGCCCGGCGCAGGTTTCAATCAGCCTGCCGTCCGCATTGCCGTTAACCCAGGTCGCCACGCGGAACTGGCGCACCAGCACCACGGTTTTCTTCTGTGGGTTATACAGCAGGATGGTCGCCCCGTTACCACGATCGTAAACTTCACGCTTGTGGCGAATGACTTCCCCATCCTTGCGCGTCAAATCGTAGGTGATGTTGCGCAGGACGAAGTAATTTTCCGACAGGATTTTGTCTTTGATAATTTCGATATTGAATGACATTACGGCTCCACAGCGTCAGAATTTGCGTCTCAGTCTACTCGTCGTGGCAACGTTTGTCGTTACGCTGGTTTCAATTTGAAGCAGGAAGGGTTTGTGTATATTTATGCTTAAAAGCAGCACCATAATTTACACTATCTCCTTATTTTCTCCACGTTTCGCCCAGGCCTTGCCGCTACAGTATTCAACGCCTGTCATAACAAAAAAATACGCGTAATGAGGTCCCGATTCCAATGGCGAATTTCTTTATCGATCGCCCCATTTTTGCCTGGGTGCTGGCTATCCTGTTGTGTCTGACGGGGACGCTGGCCATTTTGTCTTTACCCGTTGAGCAATATCCCGATCTCGCACCGCCTAACGTGCGCATCACCGCCAATTATCCCGGTGCTTCCGCGCAGACCCTTGAAAATACGGTCACCCAGGTCATTGAGCAGAACATGACCGGGCTCGATAACATGATGTACATGTCGTCCCAGAGCAGCTCTGCCGGCCAGGCGACGATCACCATTACCTTTGCCGCGGGCACCGATCCGAACGAAGCGATGCAGCAGGTGCAAAACCAGCTGCAGTCGGCGTTGAAAAAACTGCCGCAGGCCGTGCAGGACCAGGGCGTCACGGTGCGTAAAACCGGGGATACCAATATTCTGACCATTGCCTTCGTCTCAACGGATGGCAGCATGGATAAGCAGGATATCGCCGACTACGTGGCCAGTAACGTGCAGGAACCGCTGAGCCGCGTGAACGGCGTGGGTAACATCAGCGCCTACGGTTCACAGTATTCGATGCGCATCTGGCTCGATCCGGCGAAGCTCAATAGCTACCAGATGACCACCCAGGACGTCACCAACGCGGTCAGCTCGCAGAACGCCCAGGTGGCGGTCGGTCAGTTGGGCGGTACACCGTCGGTCAACAAACAGGCGCTGAACGCCACGGTCAACGCCCAGTCGCTGCTGCAAACCCCGCAGCAGTTCCGCGATATCACCCTGCGGGTGAATAAAGACGGTTCAATGGTCACCCTGGGCGATGTCGCCACGGTGGAACTTGGTGCGGAAAACTACGATTACCTGAGCCGCTATAACCGTAAACCGGCCTCCGGCTTAGGGGTCCAGCTCGCCTCCGGTGCCAACGAAATGCAGACCGCTGAAGCGACGCTGGCCCGACTCGATGAACTCTCGCAGTACTTCCCCCACGGGCTCGAATACAAGATTGCCTACGAGACCACCTCGTTTGTTAAAGCCTCGATTCACGACGTGGTGAAAACGCTGCTGGAAGCGATCGCCCTGGTGTTCCTGGTGATGTATCTGTTCCTGCAAAACTTCCGCGCCACGCTTATTCCGACCATCGCCGTGCCGGTGGTATTAATGGGCACCTTCACCATTTTGTACGCGTTCGGTTATTCGATAAACACCCTGACGATGTTCGCGATGGTGCTGGCTATCGGCCTGCTGGTGGATGACGCCATCGTCGTGGTGGAAAACGTTGAGCGCATCATGACCACCGAAGGGCTTTCGCCCCGAGAAGCGACGCGCAAATCGATGGGACAAATTCAGGGCGCACTGGTCGGCATCGCGATGGTGCTATCGGCGGTCTTTATTCCGATGGCCTTCTTCGGCGGCACCACCGGGGCGATTTATCGTCAGTTCTCGGTAACGATTGTCTCGGCAATGGTACTGTCGGTGTTGGTGGCGATGATCCTGACCCCTGCCCTGTGCGCCACCATGCTCAAGCCGCTGCATAAGGGCGAACAGCACGGCCAGAAGGGCTTCTTCGGCTGGTTCAACCGGATGTTCGACAAAAGCGCTCAACGCTATGAAACGCGGGTCGGTAAAATCCTGCATCGCAGCCTGCGCTGGATCCTGATTTACGCCCTGCTGCTCGGCGGGATGGTGTTCCTGTTCCTCAAACTGCCGACCTCCTTCCTGCCACAGGAAGACCGCGGCATGTTCCTGACCTCCATCCAGCTGCCAAGCGGTGCCACCCAGCAACAGACGCTGAAAGTAGTGGAAAAGGTCGAAGACTACTTCTTTAAAAATGAGCAGGCTAACGTCGCATCGATATTTGCCACTATCGGCTCCGGCCCCGGCGGTAACGGCCAGAACGTAGCGCGGATGTTTATCCGCCTGAAAGACTGGGACGATCGCGATACCAAAACCGGCACCTCGTTTGCGATTATCGAACGCGCCACCAAAGCGTTTAATGACATTAAAGAAGCCCGCGTATTTGCCAACAGCCCAGCGGCGATCAGCGGCCTGGGTAGCTCGGCGGGGTTCGATATGGAGCTGCAGGATCACGCCGGACTGGGGCATGACGCCCTGATGGCGGCACGCGACAAACTGCTGGATCTTGCTAACGATAATCCGCAACTGACCCGCGTCCGCCATAACGGCCTCGATGACAGCCCGCAGCTGCAAATCGATATCGACCAGCGCAAGGCGCAGGCGCTCGGGGTGTCGATTGACGATATCAATGACACCATGCAAACCGCCTGGGGCTCGGATTACGTGAACGACTTTATGGACCGGGGCCGTACCAAGAAAGTGTACGTCCAGTCCGCCGCGCCGTATCGCATGTTGCCGGATGACATTAACTATTGGTATGTGCGTAACAGCGACGGTGGGATGGTGCCCTTCTCGGCCTTCGCCACCTCGCGCTGGGAAACCGGCTCCCCGCGTCTGGAGCGCTACAACGGCTATTCCGCCCTGGAAATTGTCGGAGAAGCCGCCCCGGGGGTGAGTACCGGCACCGCGATGCAAATCATGGAAAACCTGGTCACCCAGTTGCCGACCGGTTTTGGTCTGGAATGGACGGCGATGTCGTATCAGGAACGTCTCTCGGGAGCGCAGGCCCCGGCCCTGTATGCAATTTCGCTGCTGGTGGTGTTCCTGTGTCTGGCGGCGCTGTATGAGAGCTGGTCAGTACCGTTCTCGGTGATGCTGGTGGTGCCGCTTGGGGTTATCGGCGCGCTGTTCGCCACCTGGATGCGCGGGCTCGAAAATGACGTTTACTTCCAGGTGGGGCTGCTGACGGTTATCGGCCTCGCGGCGAAGAACGCCATTCTGATCGTCGAGTTTGCCAACGAGATGAATGAGAAAGGCCGTGATTTGCTGGAGGCCACGCTGTATGCCTGTCGCCAGCGTCTGCGTCCGATTCTGATGACCTCGCTGGCGTTTATCTTCGGCGTGCTGCCGATGGCCACCAGCACCGGCGCAGGCTCTGGCAGCCAGCACGCGGTCGGGACTGGCGTGATCGGCGGGATGATTTCCGCCACCGTTCTGGCTATCTTCTTCGTGCCGCTGTTCTTCGTATTAGTGCGCCGTCGCTTCCCGCTGAAAGAGAAGCCGCAATAAGCTGAACAATGAAAAGCAAAAGGCGACCTGAAGTCGCCTTTTATTATTGCTGCGGTGTTGCACAAATGTGTTTAAACAGTACGCGCATTACCCACAAAAAGATTATTTACGAAGCATATCTTCGATAAAATCTTTCCAGTTACCCAGTTCACGTTCGATCATAACAGCCTCTCTTATTATTGTGGGTAGTGTACGAAAACCGCCCGGAATTGTGAAGATGACGCAACGTAATACTGTGAGAAGTGTCACCAGACACCGTACCACGGGGTTTACAGTCACTATGGCCGATAGCCATAACTTTAATGTGATTTACTGCAATATTTTGAAACATCCATGCTTTCGCATGAATTCACATGGTTATGCGTTTTAACTGAAATTCCAGGCACTTTACGTGGGTTGATATTTTGCTGGCGGATAAGTAGGGTCAGGGGCATATTTCGCGTATGATTTCGGGCTTATTAAAATAGATGAGCGATTCACCTGCGACAGCGCATAAGGATTCATCATGATTACGATGTATGGCATTAAAAACTGCGACACCATTAAGAAGGCCCGCCGCTGGCTGGAAGACCATCAGCTGGACTACCGCTTCCACGATTACCGGGTAGACGGCCTTGACCGTGCATTACTCGACACGTTTATCGCTGAACTGGGCTGGGAAGCGCTGCTGAATACGCGCGGCACGACCTGGCGCAAACTGGATGAATCACTGCGGGCCAGCATCACTAACGCCGATGCCGCCGCCGCGCTGATGCTCGAAATGCCGGCAATCATCAAACGCCCATTGCTCTACGCGCCCGGTCAGCCTATGCTGCTGGGTTTTAGCGATTCCAGTTACCAGACGTTTAACGAGGTGTAGTGTATGTCATGCCCGGTCATTGAGCTGGCTCAGCAGCTTATTCGCCGCCCTTCTCTTAGCCCCGATGATGCGGGTTGCCAGGCGCTGATGATTGAGCGCCTGCGTGCGATTGGTTTTACCGTTGAAGCAATGGACTTCGGCGATACTCAGAACTTCTGGGCCTGGCGCGGCAAAGGGGAAACCCTCGCGTTTGCAGGCCATACCGACGTGGTGCCAGCAGGCGATGCCGACCGCTGGATTAATCCCCCGTTTGAACCGACCATCCGCGACGGGATGCTGTTCGGTCGCGGCGCGGCGGACATGAAAGGCTCACTGGCGGCAATGGTCGTCGCAGCTGAGCGCTTCGTTGCTCAGCATCCTCACCATAAAGGCCGTCTGGCGTTTTTAATTACCTCCGATGAAGAAGCCAGCGCCACACACGGCACCGTCAAAGTAGTCGAAGCGCTGATGGCCCGCCACGAACGTCTCGATTACTGCCTGGTCGGCGAACCGTCCAGCACCGAAGTGGTCGGCGACGTGGTTAAAAATGGCCGTCGCGGCTCGATGACCTGCAACCTGACCATTCATGGCGTGCAGGGCCACGTGGCGTATCCGCACCTGGCGGATAACCCGGTTCACCGCGCGGCACCAATGCTCAACGAGCTGGTACAGATCGAGTGGGATCAGGGCAACGAATTCTTCCCGCAGACCAGCATGCAAATTGCCAATATCAAGGCTGGCACCGGCAGCAACAACGTCATCCCGGGCGATCTGTTCGTGCAGTTCAACTTCCGTTTCAGCACCGAACTGACCGACGAGATGATCAAACAGAAGGTCGTGGCGCTGCTGGAGAAACATCAGCTGCGCTACAGCGTAGAGTGGTGGGTGTCAGGCCAACCGTTCCTTACCGGACGCGGCAAGCTGGTCGATGCGGTAGTGAACGCCATTGAGCACTATAATGAAATTAAACCGCAGCTGCTGACCACGGGTGGCACCTCCGACGGGCGCTTTATCGCACAGATGGGCGCCCAGGTGGTGGAGCTGGGTCCGGTGAATGCCACTATTCATAAAATCAATGAATGTGTTAACGCCGCCGACCTGCAGCTTCTGGCCCGGATGTATCAGCGGATCATGGAACAACTGGTCGCGTAAGCGGCATCACTCGAAGAGGTATCAGGCATGGACTGGCTGGCTAAATATTGGTGGATCCTGGTGCTGGTGTTTTTGTTGGGCGTTATCCTAAACGTCATCAAAGATCTCAAGCGCGTTGACCATAAAAAGTTTCTGGCAAACAAGCCGGACCTTCCCCCGCATCGTGATTTCAACGATAAATGGGATGACGACGACGAGTGGCCGAAGAAGAAGCCTTAAGCAAAACATGAAAAGCGCCCGATGGGCGCTTTTTTATGGTTCATCGCGGTTAAGCGTGAATCAATAGAAAACGGCGGTAAAAGTGGTTAGTTTTGTATTCGCCAAAACACTAACCAGCCACTCAACC
>NZ_JBIGIN010000032.1:0-50168 GCF_043558715.1 Scandinavium sp. M-37 | reverse complement strand
AGAGCCCGGCATTACCCGAGAGCCGTAAAAAAGAGGCCACAACGTTACCCGTTGCGGCCTTCTTCAAAAGCTTAACTGACAAGCATTACGCGTTAGCGGCCTTTCCATTACAGCAGAGTGTTAATTAATGACGCTCTACCGGATGGCTATGTTCGATATCTTCGTTCTTTTTACCGAAACGGCGGCGAACCACCACGAAGAATACCGGCACAAAGAAGATAGCCAGAATGGTCGCGGTGACCATCCCGCCCATTACGCCCGTACCCACGGCGTTCTGCGCACCGGAGCCTGCACCGCTACTGATAACCAGCGGCATTACCCCGAGGATAAAGGCCAGGGAGGTCATCAGAATCGGACGCAGACGCATGCGCACGGCTTCCAGGGTGGATTCAATCAGGCCTTTGCCTTCTTTATCCATTAAGTCTTTGGCGAATTCGACGATAAGAATCGCGTTCTTCGCCGACAAGCCAATGGTTGTCAGCAGGCCTACCTGGAAGTACACGTCGTTTGTCAGGCCACGGAAGGTGGCGGCTAACAGCGCACCCACAACCCCCAGTGGAACGACCAGCATAACCGAGAACGGAATGGACCAGCTCTCATACAATGCCGCCAGACACAGGAACACGACAATCAGAGAAATCGCGTACAGGGCAGGGGCCTGGTTACCGGACAGACGTTCCTGATAGGACATACCGGTCCAGTCATAGCCAACGCCCGTCGGCAGTTTGCTGGCCAGTTCTTCCATCAGCAGCATCGCTTCACCGGTACTCTTACCTGGAGCCGCCTGGCCAAGGATTTCCATCGACGGCAGACCGTTGTAACGTTCCAGACGCGGCGAACCGTATTCCCAACGCGTGGTTGAGAAGGCGGAGAACGGCACCATCTGACCACTGCTGCCACGCACGTACCAGTTGCCAATATCACTCGGCAGCATACGGTATGGCGCTTCTGACATCACATACACTTTCTTCACGCGTCCACGGTCAACGAAGTCGTTGACGTAGCTACCGCCCCAGGCGGCACCCAGCGTGGTGTTGATGTCACTGATAGACACACCCAACGCCTGCGCTTTTTCCTGATCGACGTCGATCTTGAACTGCGGTGTATCTTCCAGGCCGTTCGGACGAACGCCGACCAGCATGTCAGGGTGTTTGGCTATCTCACCAAACAATTGGTTACGCGCCTGAGTCAGTTTTTCATGGCCCAAACCGGCCTGGTCAATCAGCTGGAAGTCGAAGCCGGTCGCCGTACCCAGTTCAACAATCGCTGGCAGGTTGAAGGCAAACACCATCGCATCTTTAATCTGCGAGAAGCGCGCCATTGCCCGGCCGGTGATCGCCTCAACTTTGTTTTCCTCACCCGGACGCTGACTCCAGTCTTTCAGAGACACGAACGCGATACCGGTGTTCTGACCACGACCGGCGAAGCCGAAGCCGTTAACGGCAAACACAGATTCAACGTTCGCTTTCTCTTTGTTGAGGTAATAATCCGTTACCTCATCAAGGACTTTCTGGGTACGTTCCTGGGTCGCACCTGCAGGCAGCTGTGCCATGGTCAGGAACACGCCCTGGTCTTCTTCTGGCAAGAACGAACTTGGCAGACGGACGAACAGGTAAGCCATGCCGACCACGATGATGATATACAGCAGCAGATAACGACCGGTGCTGCGCAGAATATTGCCTACGCTGTCGGTGTAATGATGCGTGCTCTTATCGAACATCCGGTTAAACCAGCCGAAGAACCCTTTGTGCTCGCCGTGACCGCCTTTCTGAATCGGCTTCAGCATGGTGGCACACAGCGCAGGGGTCAGGATCAACGCCACCAGGACCGACAACGCCATCGCCGAAACGATAGTGATGGAGAACTGACGATAAATCGCACCGGTTGAGCCGCCGAAGAAGGCCATCGGAATGAATACCGCGGAGAGCACCATCGCGATCCCGACCAGTGCGCCCTGAATCTGACCCATCGATTTACGGGTCGCTTCTTTAGGCGGTAGTCCTTCCTCGGCCATCACACGTTCGACGTTCTCAACCACCACGATGGCGTCATCCACCAACAGGCCGATGGCGAGCACCATCCCGAACATCGTCAGGGTGTTTATCGAGTAGCCGAAGATGGACAGGATGGCGAACGTCCCCAATAGCACCACCGGCACCGCAATCGTTGGGATCAGCGTGGCGCGGAAGTTCTGCAGGAACAGATACATGACCAGGAAGACGAGGATGATCGCTTCAACCAGCGTTTTCACCACTTCATGAATCGAAATCTTCACGAACGGGGTGGTGTCGTATGGGTAAACAATTTTCATCCCTGATGGGAAGAACGGTTCCATACGGGCCAGTTCAGCACGGATAGCATCGGCGGTGTTCAGCGCGTTCGCGCCGGTCGCCAGTTTGATCCCCAGACCGGAAGCTGGCTGACCGTTAAATTTCGCCACGACGTCGTAGTTCTCGCCGCCGAGCTCAATTTTCGCCACGTCACGCAGGCGCACCTGCGAACCGTCCGGGTTCACTTTCAACAGAATTTTGCCAAATTCATCGACGTTGGTCAGACGGGTCTGCGCAATGATCGAGGCGTTTAACTGCTGGCCTTTCACCGGTGGCGTACCGCCTAACTGACCGGCTGCCACCTGGGCGTTCTGGGCTTTCAGAGCGGTGATAACGTCAACCGGAGTCAACTGGAAGTTATTCAGTTTGTTCGGGTCCATCCAGATACGCATCGCGTACTGAGAACCGAACAGCTGAACGTCACCGACGCCGGAAGTACGGCTGATCGGATCCTTCATGTTAGCGGCAACGTAATCGGAGATATCGTCCTGGGTCATGGTGCCGTTGGTGTTAATCACACCGACAACCATCAGGAAGCTGCTGGAGGCTTTCTCCACGCTCACACCCTGCTGTTGAACTTCCTGCGGCAGAAGCGGCATCGCCAGCTGCAGTTTGTTCTGAACCTGAACCTGGGCGATATCCGGATCGGTACCAGACTGGAAAGTCAGGGTAATGGTTGCTGTACCGGTAGAGTCACCGTTTGAGGACATATACATCAGGTTATCGATACCGTTCATGTTCTGTTCGATAACCTGCGTCACGGTGTTCTGTACGGTCTCAGCATCCGCTCCCGGATACACGGCCGTGATGGCAATGGCCGGCGGCGCAATCGTAGGATATTGCGCTATCGGCAATTTGAGGATCGCAAGACCCCCTGCCAGCATGATAATGATGGCGATCACCCATGCAAATATGGGGCGATCGATAAAGAAATTAGGCATGTCTTAACGTCTCCTGTTTAAGTTAAGACTTAGGCTGTTCTGACGCGGTATTACCTGCAGTTTGCTGCTGTGCGTCAGAAGTGACTTCCTGCGCTTTTACCTGAGCGCCCGGTTTCACTTTCTGCAAACCGGAAACAATAACGCGATCGCCTGTCTTCAGACCGTCGGTAACCAGCCATTTGTCGCCGATAGCCTGGGTCGCAGTAATCTGGCGAACTTCAACTTTGTCGCCTTCACCGACCAGCATTACGCTGGCATCACCACGTGGGGTACGTGTCACGCCCTGCTGAGGTACCAGCAGCGCCGTCGGGTTAATCCCTTCTTCCAGTTTTGCCCGCACGAACATGCCCGGCAGCAGGGTATGGTCAGGGTTCGGGAAGACGGCACGCAGGGTGATAGAACCGGTGGTCTGGTCAACGGTGACATCAGAGAATTCCAGGGTACCGCTCTGCGAATATTTGATACCGTCCTGAGTCACGAGATCGACTTTTGCTTTGCCATCAACCTGCTTCAGCGCGCCGCTGGTCAGTTCCTGCTTCAGACGCAGGAAATCGTTGCTGGACTGGGTCACATCAACGTAGATAGGGTCGAGCTGCTGTACGGTCGCCAGCGCATCAGCCTGACCGTTTTGCACCAGCGCACCTTCGGTAACGGAAGATTTGCCAATACGGCCGCCGATTGGGGAAGTCACTTTGGTGTAGGCCAGGTTAATACGTGCAGTTTCAACGGCAGCTTTCGCAGCCAAAACGGCGGCGTTAGCCTGCTGAGCATCCGCCAGCGCGGTATCGTAATCCTGTTTACTGATGTACTGCGTACCGACCAGTTTCTGATAACGGTTAACCGTTACCTGAGCAATTTTGGCTGCGGCTTCTGCTTTCGCCAGGTCGCCTTTCGCGCTGTCGTAAGAGGCCTGATAGGTTGCCGGATCAATCTGATACAGAGACTCGCCAGCCTTGATTTCACCACCTTCCGTAAAGTTGCGTTTCAGGATGATGCCACTCACCTGAGGACGAACTTCTGCGATACGGAAAGCACTGGTGCGGCCAGGTAATTCAGTTGTGATTTGGAGAGGTTCGGTTTTGAGCGTTACCACACCAACTTCTGGCGTATGCGCTGCTCCTTGTTGAGCCTGTTTATCGTCACATCCTGTAAGCGCTAAGCTGCCTGAAAGCATCAGAACGACCGCCAGAGGCGTTAACCCTCTGTTTTTGTTCATATGTAAACCTCGAGTGTCCGATTTCAAATTGATCTATGGATCACATGTCCACAAACCCATTGCTGCTTTATATTATGGTCGTGCTATGGTACATACATTCATAAATGTATGTAAATCTAACCTCTGTAAATTCACCAACCTATGGCACGAAAAACCAAACAACAAGCGCTGGAAACACGGCAACACATCCTCGATGTTGCCTTGCGCTTGTTTTCTCAACAGGGGGTATCATCCACCTCGTTGGCCGAGATTGCAAAAGCGGCTGGTGTCACCCGTGGAGCAATTTACTGGCATTTCAAAAACAAATCCGATTTATTTAGTGAAATCTGGCAGATTTCCGAGTCCAGTATCGGCAGTTTAGAGTCAGAGTATCGGGCAAAATTCCCTGACGATCCACTCTCAGTTCTTAGGGAGATTCTAGTCTATATTCTTGAAGCAACGGTGATAGAAGAGCGCCGCCGTTTAATGATGGAGATTATTTTCCACAAATGTGAATTTGTTGGTGAAATGGCCGTGGTGCAGCAGGCTCAGCGCGATCTCTGTCTGGAAAGTTACGACCGAATCGAAGGCGCGCTCAAAGACTGTATTGTTGCCGGGCAGCTGCCGGCCAATTTATTGACCCGGCGTGCGACGATTCTGATGCGCAGTTATATTTCTGGTCTGGTCGAGAATTGGTTATTTTCCCCCAATAGCTTTGACCTGAAAAGTGAAGCCAGGGCGTACGTCGCCATCTTGCTTGAAATGTATTTGCTTTGTCCAACGCTCAGGGCCGTACCGTTGCGCTGACCATCCAACTCGCGAGCGCGAGGAAGTAGAATTTTCCTGGCACAGACCGCTATTCGACTCAGGGCAGAAATGCTATGCTTCGCCGGCAATTACCCCCGGCGTTCCGGCCCTGAACTCATTCATGCTGACACTATGCTGCACAACACTTTCTGGCGTAAATCACTCTCCGCGTTAATCGTCGTTTTGGTCTTTTTCTTTGCCGCTACCAGCGTCAGTCAGGCGCGTGCGCAGGGCGCTACCGATCTGCCTGACAGAGCAGATGTGCAAAAGCAACTGACTACCCTGACCAAGAAAAAAGAACTCACGCCGCAGGATAAGCTTATCGAGCAGGATTTGTCGGACACCCTGCAATTGCTCGATAAAATCGATCGCGTCAAGGACGAAACCGCGCAGCTGAAACAGCAGATCGATCAGGCTCCCGCCAAAATGCGTCAGGCCACCGATAGCCTGAATGCGCTGGGCGATGTCGACAGCGACGATGAAACCCGTAAGACCCTGAATCAGCTCTCCATGCGTCAGCTTGAGTCGCGGGTAAGCGACATTCTCGATCAGCTCCAGGCGGCGCAAAACGATATCGCCACCTATAACAGTCAGCTGGTGTCCCTGCAAACTCAGCCCGAGCGCGTGCAGAACGCCATGTACAACGCCTCGCAGCAGCTTCAGCAAATTCGTAATCGCCTGAACGGGACGACCGTCGGTGAAGACGCCCTGCGCCCGAGCCAGCAAACCATGCTGCTGGTGCAGCAGGCGTTACTCAATGCGGAACTCGACCAGCAGCGCAAGAGCCTGGCAGGCAATACCGTGTTGCAGGATACATTGCAGAAGCAGCGTGACTTTGTGACCGCCAACAGCAACCGCCTTCAGCATCAACTTCAGCTTTTGCAGGAAGCGGTAAACAGCAAGCGCCTGACGCTGACCGAGAAAACGGCGCAGGAAGCGGTTTCCCCGGACGACGCGGCGCGTATTCAGGCTAACCCGCTGGTGAAGCAGGAGCTCGATATTAACCATCAGCTCAGCGAGCGTTTAATCAAAGCGACCGAAAGCGGTAACCAACTGGTGCAGCAAAACATCCGCGTCAAAAACTGGCTCGACCGGGCGCTGCAATCCGAACGCAACATCAAAGAACAAATCTCCATGCTCAAGGGCAGTCTGCTGCTGTCGCGCATTCTTTACCAGGAACAACAGACCTTACCGTCTGCGGATGAACTGGAAGACATGACCAACCGCATCGCGGACCTGCGTCTGGAGCAGTTTGAAATCAACCAGCAGCGCGATGCCTTATTCCAGAGCGATAACTACGTAGCAAAACTGGAAGAAGGGCACAGTGCAGACGTCAACGATGACGTTACCGATGCGCTGAATCAGGTGGTCGACATGCGCCGTGAGCTGTTGGATCAAATGAACAAGCAGCTGGGTAATCAGTTGATGATGGCCATCAACCTGCAGGTGAACCAGCAGCAGCTGATGAGCGTGTCGAAAAGCTTACGCTCCATTCTCACCCAGCAGATTTTCTGGGTGAACAGTAACAAACCGATGGATTGGGACTGGATTAAATCCTTCCCGTCGTCGCTGAAAGAGCAGTTCAGCAAGATGACACTCACCGTGAACTGGGAAAAAGCCTGGCCTGCGGTATTTATCGCGTTCCTTGCCGGTCTGCCGTTGCTGCTGATCGCCGGTCTTATTCGCTGGCGTCTGAAGTGGCTGCGCAGCTACCAGCAAAAACTGGCCTCGGAAGTGGGGCAGCTACGCAACGATAGCCAGCTCCACACCCCGAAAGCGATTCTGATCGATCTGATCCGTGCCCTGCCGGTGGTGATGCTCATCCTGGCGGTGGGATTGATCCTGCTGACCATGCAGCTAAACGTCAGCGATCTGCTGTGGGCGTTCAGTAAAAAGCTGGCGCTGTTCTGGCTGGTGTTCGGCGTGTGCTGGAAAGTGCTCGAGAAAAACGGCGTGGCGATTACCCATTTCAACATGCCGCCAAAGCTGACCAGCCACTGGCGTCGCCAGATTGTCCGCGTCAGCCTGGCGCTGTTGCCGCTGCACTTCTGGTCGGTGGAAGCCGAGCTTTCGCCACTGCATCTGATGGATGATGTGCTCGGTCAGTTTACGATTTTCCTCAACCTCCTGTTGATCACTATCCTGGTCTGGCCGATGTGCCGCGACAGCTGGCGTGATAAGGAATCCCACGGCCTGCGCCTGCTCACCATCACCATTCTGGCGATTGTGCCGGTGGCGCTGATGGTGCTCACCGCGACGGGCTATTTCTACACCACGCTGCGCCTGGCCGGACGCTGGATTGAAACTGTTTATCTGGTCATTCTGTGGAACCTGATTTACCAGACCGTGCTGCGTGGCCTGAGCGTGGCTGCCCGCCGTATTGCCTATCGCCGTGCGCTGGCACGTCGTCAGCATATGGTGAAAGAGGGCGCGGAAGGGGCTGAACCGCAGGAAGAGCCGACCATTGCGCTGGAAGACGTTAACCAGCAGACGCTGCGTATCACCATGCTGGTAATGGTGGCGCTGTTTGGGGTGATGTTCTGGGCTATCTGGTCTGATTTAATCACCGTTTTCGCCTATCTCGACAGCATTACGCTGTGGCACTACAACGTGACCGAAGCCGGGGCGGAGGTGCTGCGTAACGTGACGCTCGGCAGCCTGCTGTTTGCACTGATTGCGCTGGCGGTAGCCTGGGCGTTAATCCGCAACTTACCGGGCCTGCTGGAAGTGCTGGTGCTCTCGCGGCTGAACATGCGCCAGGGCGCGTCTTACGCCATCACCACCATCCTGAACTACGTCATTATTGCCGTTGGGGCGATGACCATCTTCGGATCGCTCGGCGTGTCGTGGGACAAACTGCAATGGCTGGCCGCCGCGCTGTCGGTTGGTCTCGGCTTCGGCTTACAGGAAATTTTCGGGAACTTCGTTTCCGGTCTGATAATCCTGTTCGAACGCCCGGTGCGTATCGGTGATACGGTGACCATCGGTACTTTCTCGGGTTCGGTGAGCAAAATCCGTATTCGTGCCACGACGATCACCGACTTTGACCGTAAAGAAGTGATCATCCCGAACAAAGCGTTCGTGACCGAGCGGCTGATCAACTGGTCACTGAGTGACACCATTACCCGCGTGGTGATACGCCTCGGCGTGGCCTACGGTTCGGACCTGGATAAGGTCAAAAAGGTGCTATTGCAGGCGGCGATGGAACATCCGAAAGTGATGCACGAGCCAGAACCGACGGTGTTCTTTACCACCTTTGGCCCGAGTACGCTGGATCACGAGCTGCGTCTGTACGTGCGTGAGCTGCGCGATCGCAGCTATACCGTGGATGAGCTGAACCGCACCATTGACCGACTGTGCCGTGAAAACGGCATCAACATCGCCTTCAACCAGTTGGAAGTGCACCTGCGTAATGAAAAGGGTGACGAAGTGACGGAAGTGAAGCGCGACGTGAAAGGGGATGACCCTACGCCAGCGGGCGTGTGAGTCGGTTTTTACTCTCTCCCTGGTAAGGGAGAGAGTCCGTTATTCCGCCGCCCCCGGAACGGGCTGAACTTTGCGCTGAAAATCCCGTTTGACGATCTCCAGTGCGCGCAACACCGTTTCGGGCGCAATATCATGCTCTTCCAGCAGCATGATCAAATCCACCGCCAGTTTGACATCATCCGGGGCATTCTCCAGCGACATACTCTCTCCTGTTAGCGCGTCATGCGCGCCAATACGTTTTCGATATTCTCCAGCGCCCCGCGACAGCGTGCCAGCCTGGCGCTGAACGCCTCTACTTCGCGGGAAAGGCGCTGCTGATCCACAAGCGTGGTGGCCTGCGCTAACTGCTGGCGTCTTTCCCGGGTCATCTCCAGCAGGCGGCGTTCGTACTCCTGATGCTGTAGGCGTTTGCGCTGCCAGCGGGTCAGGGCAGGGGAGCCATTGTCCCAGCCGCGCAGCGACCAGGCGGCGCTTTCCCGGGCAATCGCCTCAAGCTGGGCCACCAAATGTTCCGCCAGCCACTGCACCTGCTCAAACTGCTGCTTTTCTACCGCCTGATGCAGGGCTTTCAGATTCCCCCGAGCTTCTTCCACACACGCCTGTAGGAATGAGCTGCGGGTGCGAAACAGCTGGCGGTCAAAACGTGCCCCCAGGGTGGCATGGAACGCCATCGGGGCGACGTCCGCCTCCAGGCGCGAAAGCTGTGAATCCAGCGATTGCAGTAACAGGTCAGTTTTCATGTTTTTCTCCCTCGAAAGGACGGTGGCCTGTGCTACATTTGCCGTTCAGTTTTACTGATAATCTCACTATGAAACGGACCATTCTAAACATCATTGGCTGGCTGGCGGTAGTGTTAGGCACGCTGGGCGTGTTTTTACCTCTTTTACCGACCACGCCTTTTATCCTGCTGGCGGCCTGGTGCTTTGCGCAATCTTCCCCGCGATTCCACCACTGGCTGCTCTACCGCTCATGGTTTGGCGGCTATCTGCGTCACTGGCAGGAACATAAAGCCATGCCGCCGGGGGCCAAATCGCGCGCGATTATTGTCACCCTGGTGACCTTTGCCATTTCGCTGTGGCTGGTCAAGATAATGTGGGTGCGTTTTTTGCTGCTGGGCATCCTCGCCTGCCTGCTGATTTTCCTTTGGCGTATCCCGGTGGTTGATGCAAAACAACAAAAATAATAATGCAGGTAATGGTTATTGCATTTATCGTTGACTGCCAGTACATTCTGGCGTTTTCGAGCACGGGCCCAGCGGGTTAAAAGTTAAGCAAGTGTAACTAAACTCAGCATTAAGAGGCGCCTTGTGAGTAACACCGTTTTAATCAGGCATACACCTATGACCGCAACTGCACAGCAGCTTGAATTTCTGAAAAACAGCATCAAAAGCATCCAGGACTATCCAAAACCTGGCATTCTTTTCCGCGATGTCACCAGTTTAATGGAAGACCCGAAAGCCTACGCGCTCAGCATCGAACTGCTGACCGAGCGTTTTAAGAACATGGGTATCACCAAAGTGGTGGGTACCGAGGCACGTGGCTTCCTGTTTGGTGCTCCGGTCGCGCTGGCGCTCGGCGTAGGTTTTGTACCCGTACGTAAACCGCGCAAACTGCCGCGTGAAACCATCGCGGAAAGCTACGAACTGGAGTACGGCACCGATCAGCTGGAAATCCACATTGATGCCATTCAGCCGGGTGACAAAGTGCTGGTGGTTGATGACCTGCTGGCTACCGGCGGCACCATTGAAGCAACCGTGAAGCTGATTCGCCGTCTCGGCGGTGAAGTGACCGACGCGGCGTTCATCATTAATCTGTTCGATCTGGGCGGTCAACAGCGCCTGGAAAGCCAGGGCATTAATTGCTTTAGCCTGGTGCCTTTCCCGGGTCATTGATCCCGGATGCCGCAACCTCGCCCAACGGGTGAGGTTGTGTTAGCATTACCCTCCTGTATTCCACCTTCCAGCGTTGCAGAGCCTGCCAATGAGTTATCAGGTCTTAGCCCGAAAATGGCGACCACAAACCTTTGCTGACGTTGTCGGCCAGGAACATGTGCTGACCGCACTGGCGAACGGCCTGACATCCGGTCGTATCCATCATGCGTACCTGTTTTCCGGCACCCGTGGCGTCGGTAAAACCTCCATCGCACGTTTGTTGGCGAAGGGGCTAAACTGCGAAAGCGGCATCACCGCCACGCCGTGCGGCGTCTGCGATAACTGCCGTGAAATCGAGCAGGGCCGCTTTGTCGATTTGATTGAAATCGATGCCGCCTCGCGCACCAAAGTTGAAGATACCCGCGACCTGCTGGACAACGTGCAGTACGCCCCGGCGCGTGGCCGCTTCAAGGTCTACCTGATCGATGAAGTGCACATGCTCTCGCGCCACAGTTTTAACGCCCTGCTGAAAACGCTGGAAGAGCCGCCGTCGCATGTGAAATTCCTGCTGGCAACCACCGATCCGCAAAAGCTGCCGGTGACCATTCTTTCCCGTTGTTTACAGTTCCATCTCAAAGCGCTCGATGTCGATCAGATTCGCCAGCAGCTGGAACATATTCTCGGCGAAGAGCATATTTCCTCTGAACAACGCGCCCTGCAATTGATCGCCCGCGCCGCCGACGGCAGCCTGCGCGATGCCCTGAGTCTGACCGATCAGGCGATTGCCAGCGGCGACGGTCAGCTGAGCGCAGCCACCGTGAGCACCATGCTCGGCACCCTCGACGACGATCAGGCACTGTCGCTGATTGAAGCCCTGGTGGCGGCCAACGGTGAACAGGTGATGGCGCTCATCCACGAAGCCGCTGCTCGCGGAATCGAATGGGAAGCGCTGCTGGTCGAAATGCAAAGCCTGCTGCATCGCATCGCGATGGTCCAGCTGTCGCCGTCGGCGCTCGGCAGTGATATGGCGGTGGTCGAACACCGGATGCGTGAACTGGCGCGAACCGTGCCGCCAGCCGATATTCAGCTTTATTATCAGACGCTGCTGATCGGCCGCAAAGAGCTGCCGTATGCGCCAGACCGCCGGATGGGCATCGAGATGACCCTGCTGCGCGCGCTGGCGTTCCATCCACGCCAGCCGTTGCCGGAACCGGAAGTGCAGCCGCAATCTTTCGCGCCCGTCGCCCCGACGGCGGTGATGCATCCGACGCAGGTGGCACCGCAATCCGCGCCAGCGGCTCCCGCGTATCAAAGCGAAGCGCTACCGGAATCGACCAGCCAGGTGCTGGCCGCCCGCAGCCAATTGCAACGCGCTCAGGGAGCACCCAAAGCAAAAAAGAGTGAACCGGCAGCCGCATCCCGCGCGCGGCCGGTGAACAGTGCTGCGCTGGAGAGACTGGCCTCGGTCACGGAACGCGTTCAGGCGCGCCCGTCTCCAACGGCGCTGGAAGAACAGCGTCCGCAGAAAAAAGAAGCTTACCGCTGGAAAGCGACAACCCTCGTTGAAGAGGTGAAGGAAGAAGTCGCCACCCCGAAAGCGCTAAAGAAAGCGCTTGAGCATGAGAAGACGCCAGAACTCGCGGCGAAGCTGGCGGTCGAAGCCGTAGACCGCGACAGCTGGGCGGCAGAGGTGAGCCAGCTAAAATTGCCTAAACTGGTAGAACAGGTCGCGCTGAATGCGTGGAAAGAGCAGGACGGTAACCGCGTTTGCCTGCACCTGCGTCCTTCCCAGCGTCATTTGAATAACGGTGGGGCGCAGAAGGTCCTGACCGAAGCAATAAGTGAATTAACCGGTCAACAGGTTGAACTCACTATCGTGGAAGATGATAATCCCGCGGTGCGTACGCCGCTGGAGTGGCGTCAGGCCATTTACGAAGAGAAGCTCGCGCAGGCACGCGAGGCGATCGTTGCCGATAACAATATTCAGACCCTGCGTCGTTTCTTCGATGCGGATCTGGACGAAGACAGTATTCGACCCATTTGACTGCAGGCCCGGCTTGCGGTTTAACCTTTAACATGACTGACTGAGAGATAAGCCTATGTTTGGTGGAAAAGGCGGTCTGGGTAACCTGATGAAACAGGCCCAGCAGATGCAAGAAAAAATGCAGAAAGCGCAGGAAGAAATCGCTCAACTGGAAGTGACCGGTGAGTCTGGTGCAGGCCTGGTGAAAGTGACCATTAACGGGGCGCACAACTGCCGTCGCATTGAGATCGATCCGAGCCTGCTCGAAGACGATAAAGATATGCTGGAAGATCTGGTGGCCGCTGCGTTCAACGACGCTGCACGCCGTATCGAAGAAACCCAGAAAGAAAAAATGGCCGGTGTATCCTCTGGGATGCAGCTGCCACCGGGCTTCAAGATGCCATTCTGATGACATCAAACACCCTCTCTTCGGAGAGGGTGTTGCGTTTCAACACCTCGCCAATTACTCCTCGTCAAACCCCGCATACTGCTCTGCCAGAAAATCAATCAACGCCCGCACCGCCGGAAGCTGACCGCGTCGGGAGGGAAACACGGCATGAATAATTTCCCGTCGGGTACGCCATTCCGGCAGCAAATGCACCAGCGTTCCGGCAGCAATCTGCTCTTTCAGCATCAATAATGGCAGCTGCACAATGCCGACCCCAGCCAGCGCTGCGCTGCGCAGGGCAATCATATCGGTCGTGATGTATCGCGGCGTGTGATGCAAGGTGACGTCCTGCTTATCCGGCCCCAGTAAACACCAGCGATAAACCTGCTGAGGCTTGCTCAGCGCCAGGCTCGGCCAGTGTTGAAGGTCAGCCGGGGATTTCGGGGTGCCAAACTGCGCCACCAGTTCCGGGCTCGCCACCAGACACATGCTTCTGTCTGCCAACCTGCGCATCACCAAATCACTGTCTTCCAGTGGCAATGGGCGCACACGAATGGCGATATCGACGTTTTCATTATGTACATCCACCCGGCGATTGGTTTCTTCCAACTGCACGGTGACCTGCGGATAGCGGGCCATAAATTGCGCCAGCATCTCACCGATATGCACGTGCAGCAGCGTTATCGGGCAGGTGAGACGGATAATCCCGCGCGGCTCAGCCCGCAGTGTGTTAATGGCCTCCTGTGCCGCCTCGGCCTCGATCATCATCGCTTTGCAATGCCGATAAAAAATCTGCCCGGCTTCGGTCACCGTAAAGCTGCGGGTGGAACGCTGGATCAAACGCGTTTCCAGCCGTTCTTCCAACAGCGCAATACGGCGGCTGAGGCGTGATTTGGGAATGCCGATCGCGCGACTGGCTGGCGAAAAGCCCCCGTTATCTACCACCTGCACGAAATACCACAGATCGTTAAGGTCCTGCATTTTCATTGTCCTGCAAATGGAACACTGAGTTCATTTTTTCAGTCTACCGCAAGAAATGTCTTACGTATAAGCTTTATCCCATCGCAACAACGTGTCCTGGAGACAATCATGAAATCAATTCTTGGCGTGTATTCAGCCCCAAAATCCCACTGGGTGGGCGACGGATTCCCGGTACGTTCCCTGTTTTCGTACGCCAAATTTGCTCAGCAGTTGAGCCCATTCCTGCTGCTGGATTATGCCGGCCCGGCAGAATTTAAGCCGAGCAACAAAGGCCAGCGCGGGGTGGATGTCCATCCGCACCGCGGCTTTGAAACGGTGACCATCGTCTACAAAGGCGAAGTGGCACACCGCGATTCCACCGGCAGCGGCGGGGTGATTGGCCCCGGTGACGTGCAGTGGATGACCGCAGGCAGCGGCATTTTGCACGAAGAGTTTCACTCTCCGGCCTTCAGTGAGAGGGGCGGCACCCTGGAAATGGTGCAGCTGTGGGTGAATCTCCCGGCGAAAGACAAATCAACGCCACCTGCGTATCAGTCGATAACCGATGGCGACATTCCGCAGGTCACATTAGCGGATAACGCTGGACTGGCCCGGGTGATTGCCGGGGAACTGGACGGCCACAAAGGCCCGGCGAGAACCTTTTCGCCGATGCGCATTCTTGATTTGCGCCTTAACCCGCACGGCCTCACCACGCTGAACCTGCCTGACGGCTGGAATACCGCGCTGGTGGTACTGAAAGGCACGGTGCAGGTAAACAACCAGGAAGTGGCGCGTGAAGCGCAACTGGTGGTGCTGGATGCCAAAGGTGAAAACGTGACGATCGAAGCCAATAACGACGCGGTGGTGCTGGTTCTCAGCGGTGAGCCACTGAATGAGCCGGTGGAAGGCTACGGGCCGTTCGTGATGAACACCCGGGAAGAAATTAATCAGGCCATTGACGACTTCAACGCGGGTCGATTTGGTCAGGCGGTGGCGTAAACACTGATGTAAACGTAAACGGCTATCGAACCGGTAGCCGTTCATTTTCAACGAGATGGAGAACGAAAAGATGACCCCTGCAAATTTTAACGGACAAAAACCGATGATTGATCCAAGCGACGCGGTACTGTTGCTGATCGACCATCAAAGCGGCTTGTTCCAGCTTGTGCATGATATGCCGATGACCACGTTACGTACCCACGCGACGGTACTCGCCAAAATGGCGACCCTGGCGAAACTGCCGGTGATCACCACTGCCTCAGTACCGCAAGGGCCGAACGGGCCGCTGATCCCTGAAATCCACAAATATGCGCCACACGCGCAGTATGTGCCGCGTAAAGGCGAAATCAACGCCTGGGATAACCCGGACTTCGTGGCGGCGGTCAAAGCCACCGGGCGCAAGACGCTGATTATTGCTGGCACCGTGACCAGCGTCTGCATGGCGTTCCCGGCGATCAGTGCGGCAGCGGAAGGTTATAAAGTCTTCGCCGTTATTGATGCCTCCGGCACCTATTCTAAAATGGCGCAGGAAATCTCTCTGGCGCGTGTCATGCAGGCGGGCGTCGTACCGGTGGATATGGCCGCTGTCACCGCAGAAATTCAGCACACCTGGAACCGCGATGACGCGCAGGAATGGGCGAATTTGTGGTCCGGCGTCTTCACCGAATATCCGCTGCTGATGGAAAGCTATCAGAAAGCGCAGGACGTGGTGACAAATCAGGAGCAGCTGGATTCCCAGCGCGCCTGATCATCGCCCTCTGCGCAGCATCGTGCAGAGGGCGTATCTTTTTCTATACCCGTCGGCGGGGCTAATGTTAGGCTATGGCCCACTCTTTTTTTAGAAGTCTGAGCGATGCAAACCAGTCCTTTACTTACCGCCCTGATGGAATCCCTTCGCTGCCTGCCGGGCGTCGGCCCTAAGTCCGCCCAACGCATGGCGTTTACCTTGCTCCAGCGCGATCGCAGCGGTGGTATGCGTCTGGCACAGGCTCTCACCCGGGCGATGTCTGAAATTGGCCACTGTACCGATTGCCGCACCTTTACAGAACAGGACGTGTGTAACATCTGTTCGAACCCGCGTCGTCAGGAAAATGGCCAGCTGTGCGTGGTCGAAAGCCCGGCAGACATCTACGCCATCGAGCAAACCGGGCAGTTTTCTGGGCGCTATTTTGTGCTGATGGGACACCTGTCACCGCTCGACGGCATTGGCCCGGACGACATCGGCCTCGACCGCCTCGAACAGCGTTTAAGCAGCGAGCAGATGAAAGAGGTTATCCTCGCCACTAATCCGACGGTGGAAGGTGAAGCGACCGCGAACTACATCGCCGAACTCTGCGGACAGTATGGCGTCGAAGCCAGCCGTATCGCCCACGGCGTGCCGGTCGGCGGTGAGCTGGAAATGGTCGATGGCACCACGCTGTCGCACTCGCTCGCCGGACGTCATAAGATTCGTTTTTAACCAATCGGGAGGACAATCGCGTTCTCCCGCTTGAAAAGCTACTCCCTCAGCCCCATCTCCCTCTCAACGCTTTTATTACTCTGTTTAATTTGGCATTGAGGAATTTTCCGATGAAAGGACAAGAAACCCGCGGTTTCCAGTCAGAGGTCAAACAGCTTCTGCACCTGATGATCCATTCGCTGTACTCCAATAAAGAAATTTTCCTGCGTGAGCTTATCTCCAACGCCTCCGATGCGGCGGATAAGCTGCGTTTCCGCGCGCTGTCCGACGCCTCCCTGTATGAAGGTGATGGCGACCTGCGCGTGCGCGTCTCTTTCGATAAAGAAAAACGCACTCTGACCATTGCCGATAACGGCATCGGCATGAACCGCGATGAGGTGGTCGATCACCTCGGCACTATCGCTAAATCCGGCACCAAAGCGTTCCTGCAGTCAATGGGTTCTGACCAGGCGAAAGACAGCCAACTGATTGGTCAGTTCGGGGTCGGATTCTACTCGGCGTTTATCGTCGCCGACAAAGTCACCGTGCGCACCCGTGCGGCAGGTGACAGTGCTGAAAACGGCGTGTTCTGGGAATCAGAAGGCGAGGGCGAATACACCGTCGCGGACATCACCAAAGCCGATCGCGGGACCGAAATCACCCTGCATCTGCGCGAAGGTGAAGATGACTTCCTCAACGACTGGCGCGTGCGTTCTATCATCAGCAAATACTCCGATCACATCGCGCTGCCGGTTGAGATTGAAAAGACCGAAGAGGTTGACGGTGAAACCGTGGTCTCCTGGGAAAAAATCAACAAAGCCCAGGCGCTGTGGACGCGCAATAAGTCTGAAATCAAAGACGACGAATACAACGAATTCTACAAGCACATCGCCCACGACTTTACCGACCCGCTGGCCTGGAGCCACAACCGTGTGGAAGGTAAGCAGGAATACACCAGCCTGCTGTATATCCCTGCGCAGGCGCCGTGGGACATGTGGAACCGCGATCACAAGCACGGCCTGAAGCTGTACGTCCAGCGCGTGTTCATCATGGACGAAGCCGAGCAGTTCATGCCGAACTACCTGCGCTTTATCCGTGGCCTGATCGATTCCAACGATCTGCCGCTGAACGTCTCCCGTGAAATTCTGCAGGACAGCAGCGTCACCCGTAACCTGCGCACCGCGCTGAGCAAACGTGCGCTGCAAATGCTGGAAAAACTGGCGAAAGACGACGCGGAGAAATACCAGACCTTCTGGAAACAGTTCGGCCTGGTGCTGAAAGAAGGCCCGGCGGAAGACTCCGCTAACCAGCAGACCATCGCTAAGCTGTTGCGCTTTGCCTCCACCCATACCGACTCATCCGAACAGACCGTGTCTCTGGAAGACTACGTCTCGCGGATGAAAGAAGGGCAGGAGAAAATCTACTACATCACCGCTGACAGCTATGCGGCGGCGAAAAGCAGCCCGCATCTGGAACTGCTGCGTAAGAAAGGCATCGAAGTTCTGCTGCTGTCTGACCGCATCGATGAGTGGATGATGAGCTACCTGACCGAATTCGACGGCAAAGCATTCCAGTCGGTGGCGAAAGCTGACGAGTCGCTCGACAAGCTGGCGGATGAAGTGGATGAAACCACCAAAGAAGCTGAAAAAGCGCTGGAGCCGTTCGTTGATCGCGTGAAAACCCTGCTGGGCGAGCGCGTGAAAGAGGTGCGTCTGACTCATCGTCTGACTGATACCCCGGCGATTGTGACCACCGAAGCCGACGAAATGAGCACCCAGATGGCAAAACTGTTTGCCGCTGCGGGCCAGAGCGTGCCGGAAGTGAAGTACATCTTCGAACTGAACCCGGATCACGCGTTGGTGAAACGTGCAGCCGATACTCAGGACGACGCACAGTTCGGCGAATGGGTTGAGCTGCTGCTGGATCAGGCACTGTTCGCCGAGCGCGGCACGCTGGAAGATCCGAACCTGTTCATCAAACGCATGAACCAGCTGCTGGTGTCTTAAACATTGTTTGATAGGCCCGGCAAGCTTTGCGCCGCCGGGCGATTTCGTGGTGCCCGGTGACGCAAAGTTTACCGGGCCTACGTGCAACAGCCGAAGAAATCCCGCCGTTAACCGTTTCAGCCCGCCCGCCTTCCTTGAGCGAGCCGCCGTCTGGTGGTATCGTTTAGCGCTTTTGAAAAATTGAATCGACATTTGAGGGGATTTTCGCAATGCGTATTATTCTGCTTGGCGCTCCGGGCGCGGGTAAAGGAACTCAGGCGCAGTTCATCATGGAGAAGTACGGTATTCCGCAGATCTCCACCGGTGACATGCTGCGCGCCGCAGTGAAGTCAGGCTCTGAGCTGGGCAAACAGGCGAAAGACATCATGGACGCTGGCAAGCTGGTGACCGATGAGCTGGTTATCGCCCTGGTTAAAGAGCGCATTGCTCAGGAAGACTGCCGTAACGGTTTCCTGCTCGACGGCTTCCCGCGCACCATTCCACAGGCTGACGCCATGAAAGAAGCGGGCATCAACGTGGATTACGTACTCGAGTTCGCGGTACCGGACGAACTGATCGTTGACCGTATCGTCGGTCGCCGCGTACACGCTGCCTCTGGCCGTGTTTATCACGTTAAATTCAATCCGCCGAAGGTGGAAGGTAAAGACGACGTGACCGGCGAAGAGCTGACCACCCGTAAAGACGATCAGGAAGAAACCGTGCGTAAGCGCCTGGTGGAATACCATCAGATGACCGCGCCGCTGATCGGCTACTACTCCAAAGAAGCGCAGGCTGGCAACACCCAGTATGTGAAAGTTGACGGCACTCAGGCCGTGGCTGACGTTCGCGCTGAACTGGCAAAAATCCTCGGTTAATCCGCAGGACCTCTCACCCGGGTTCTCCGGGTGAGAATTATTCTCACCTATCGTAACAATGGGTTTCTCCGACGCCCTTTTCAGCTACAATTATCAGCCATTTAAACGAATAAGAGGCGGTAATGCGTCAGACGAAAACCGGTATTCTGTTAGCTAACCTCGGCACGCCCGATGCACCCACGCCTGACGCGGTGAAACGCTACCTGCGTCAGTTTCTGAGCGATGGCCGCGTGGTTGATACCCCACGTGCCCTGTGGTGGCCGATTCTGCGCGGGGTTATCCTGCCGCTGCGTTCGCCACGTGTGGCCAAACTCTATCAGTCGGTATGGATGGAAGAGGGCTCCCCGCTGATGGTCTACAGTCGTCAACAGCAAAAGGCGCTGGCGCAGCGTTTACCCGACACGCCGGTTGCGCTCGGGATGAGCTATGGCTCACCGTCGCTGGCAAGCGCAGTGGAAGAGCTGCTGGCGCATGACGTCGACCATATCGTGGTGCTGCCGCTATATCCGCAATATTCCTGCTCAACCGTCGCCGCGGTGTGGGATGAACTGGCGCGCATTCTGGCGACCAAACGCCATATTCCTGGTATCTCGTTTATTCGCGATTACGCCGATGACAGCGACTACATTCAGGCGTTAGTCAGCAGCGCGCGAGCCTCGTTTGCTCAACATGGTGAACCAGACCTCTTGCTGCTCTCATACCACGGCATTCCGCAGCGCTACGCCGATGAAGGCGACGACTATCCGCAGCGGTGCCGTGACACCACGCGTGAGCTGGTTTCTGCGCTCGACATTTCGCCGGACAAAGTGATGATGACCTTCCAGTCGCGCTTTGGTCGTGAGCCGTGGCTGACACCGTACACCGATGAAACGCTGAAAATGCTCGGCGAGAAAGGCGTGAAGCATGTGCAGGTGATGTGCCCCGGTTTCTCCGCCGACTGTCTGGAAACGCTGGAGGAAATCGCGGTGCAGAACAAAGAGTTCTTCCTCGAAGCGGGCGGCGTGAAGTACGAATACATTCCTGCGCTGAATGCCTCGGCGGAGCATATCGAGATGATGGTCAACCTGACCGCGCCGTACCGCTAAGCCCGGAGCGCGAGGCAGCGAACGGGCGGGGAATATGCTACTATTCTCCGCTTGTTCACAGCCACCAGACCGCAGCCCATGAAATTTCCCGGTAAACGCAAATCTAAACACTACTTCCCTGTTAACGCCCGTGACCCGCTGTTGCAGCAAATCCAGCCCGAAACTGAAAACAATAATGCCTCGTGGGTAGTCGGTATCGATCAGACGCTGGTGGATATCGAAGCCAAAGTGGATGACGCGTTTGTCGCCCGCTACGGTCTGAGCAGCGGTCACTCGCTGGTCATTGAAGACGACGTGGCGGATGCGCTTTATCAGGAACTGGTGCGTGAAAACCTGATTACCCACCAGTTTGCCGGAGGCACCATCGGCAACACCATGCACAACTACTCGGTGCTGGCCGATGACCGGTCGGTCCTGCTCGGCGTAATGTGCAGCAACATCGAAATCGGTGGCTATGCCTACCGCTATTTGTGCAACACCTCCAGCCGGACCGATCTCAACTATCTGCAAGGCGTTAACGGCCCGATTGGTCGCTGTTTTACGCTGATCAGCGACAGCGGTGAGCGCACCTTTGCCATCAGCCCAGGGCATATGAACCAGCTGCGTGCCGAAAACATTCCGGAAGAGGTGATTGCCGGCGCCTCCGCGCTGGTGCTGACCTCTTATCTGGTGCGTTGCAAGCCTGGCGAGCCGATGCGCGATGCGACCATGAAAGCCGTTGAGTACGCCAAAAAACATAACGTGCCGGTGGTCCTGACCCTCGGTACCAAATACGTGATCGCGGATAACCCCGCCTGGTGGCAGGATTTCCTCAAAGAAAACGTATCGATTCTGGCAATGAATGAAGAAGAAGCCGAAGCGCTGACCGGCATTGCCGATCCGCTGCTGGCCTCCGATAAGGCGCTGGATTGGGTGGATTTAGTGCTGTGTACCGCCGGGCCGGTGGGCCTGTACATGGCAGGTTTCACCGAAGACGAGAAGAAACGGCTGACGCAGCATCCGCTGCTGCCGGGGGCGATTGCCGAATTCAACCAGTACGAGTTCAGCCGCGCGATGCGTCACAAAGACTGTAAACAGCCGTTGCGCATTTACTCGCATATCGCGCCATACATGGGCGGCCCTGAGAAAATCATGAACACCAACGGCGCGGGTGACGGTGCTCTGGCGGCGTTGCTACACGACATCACCGCCAATAACTACCACCGCAGTAATGTGCCGAACTCCAGCAAACATGCTTTTACGTGGCTGACCTACTCTTCGTTGGCGCAGGTGTGTAAATACGCCAACCGCGTGAGCTATCAGGTGCTGAACCAGCACTCGCCGCGCCTGACGCGCGGCTTACCGGAACGCGAAGACAGCCTGGAAGAGTCCTACTGGGATCGCTAAGGCTTCCCCTCACCCTAGCCCTCTCCCCAAAGGGGCGAGGGGATTACTGGTTTACTCCCTCTCCCTAAAGGAGCGAGGGGATTGCTGGTTTGCCCCCTCTCCCTGTGGGAGAGGGCCGGGGTGAGGGCATCAGACCGCACCCTCCGTCGGGTTTTCCAGTAGCGTCATCATGGTATTGGCAATCTCGCGTTCGCCCATCACCACTTTATTCGCCCCGCGCTCGGCGATGTAATCCACCTCATCGTCATAATGCGCGCGGGCGATAATCTCAATGTTCGGGCATTTCTCTCTGGCCGAAGCGACAATCTCTCCGGCCTCGTAGCCGTTTGGAATGGTTAGCAGCAGCCAGCGGGCGCAATCCAGATGCGCCAGATTCATGATCTCTTCGCTAGCCGCATTGCCCAGCACCGCACGAATCCCGCGCTCGCGGAGCTCATCCACGCGGGTGCGCGAGGTTTCAATCACCACCAACGGAATACCCTGCGCCATCAGCTTTTCGCCCAGCAGGCTGCCAACGCGACCAAACCCGACCAGCAGGGCGTGATTGCAGATATCCACCGGGATCTGTTTTTCGTCCTCGATCGCTTCTTCCAGGGTCTGCTCTTCAAGGGTTTCGGTCTTCGCGAGGTATTTTTCCAGCACCGCAAACAGCACCGGATTGAGCATAATCGACAGAATGGCCCCGGCCAGCACCAGATTCTGTCCGGCCTGCGGCAGCAGATCCAACGCCATGCCGAGGCCTGCAAGGATAAAGGCGAATTCACCGATCTGTGCGAGGCTGGCCGCGATCGTCAGGGCGGTGCGCTGTGAATGACCGAACAGGCGCACCAGGCCAAAGGCGGCTACCGATTTACCGAAGATAATAATCGCCAGGGTGCCCAGCACCGCCAGCGGCTGCTCGATAAGCACCATCGGGTCGAACAACATCCCGACGGAAACGAAGAACAGCACCGCAAACGCATCGCGCAGCGGCAGGGTATCGTGCGCGGCGCGATGGCTTAGTTCAGATTCGTTCAGCACCATCCCGGCAAAGAATGCGCCAAGGGCGAAGGAGACGTCGAACAGTTCAACCGCGCCAAAAGCGATGCCCAGCGCCAGCGCCAGCACCGAGAGGGTAAACAGTTCACGGGAACCGGTGGCGGCACTGCGGGCGAGGATCCACGGTACCAGGCGGCGGCCCACCAGTAGCATCACGGCAATAAAGGCGATCACTTTCCCGATGGTCAGGCTTAAATCGAGGGCCAGCGTTGCAAAGCCCACATCGCCTTGCTCCATCATGCTGGCAATGGCGGGCAGCATGACCAGCGTCAGCACCATCACCAGATCTTCAACAATCAGCCAGCCGATGGCGATTTGCCCGCGCTGGCTGTCTATCAGCTGTCTTTCCTCAAGCGCACGCAGCAGCACCACGGTACTGGCGGTGGAGAGACATAAACCAAAGACGATGCCGGTCATCAGCGACCAGCCTAATCCCGCCGAAAGCGCCACACCCAGCAACGTTGCCACCGCTATTTGGGCAATCGCGCCGGGAATGGCGATGGACTTTACCGCCATCAAATCCTTAAGAGAGAAATGCAGACCGACGCCGAACATCAGCAAGATGACGCCGAGCTCAGCCAGTTCAGGCGCCAGTTTCGTATCGGCCACGAAGCCAGGGGTAAAGGGGCCGGACAATACGCCTGCTAACAAATAGCCTACCAGTGGAGAAATACGCAGTTTGTTGGCAATCATGCCGAAGATGAAGGCGAGGACGAGCCCCCCTACAATGGTGGTGATAAGCGGTGTTGCGTGATGCATTCCGTCTCCTTTCGTGGCTGGTGGATCCATTTCTGGCTAAAAAGCCAAAAAACCGAGTAACAGTTTATGACAAAATTAGCCATTACGTTTATGAATAATTGTTGAATTTATAAGAAAAAGGGAATTAGCGGCGAAAAATGCACGTATGGGTAAAGAGAGACCATTAAACGTCAGGAAGGCATGTAAATTCTAGAGAGGGGGCCGCCAGATATTTACTCTGGCGGCTAGAAAATCAGTCTTTATGTCGGTTGTCAGGCAAGAATATGGTCAACATCCCCAATAATGGCAGGAAAGCGCAGATTTTATAGACCTCTTCAATACTGGTATGGTCGGCAACCACCCCCAGTACGGCAGCTCCCAGGCCACCCATGCCAAAGGCGAAGCCAAAGAATAGACCTGAAACCATACCGATCCGGCCCGGTAACAGCTCCTGGGCATACACCAGGATGGCCGAAAACGCCGAGGCAAGGATAAATCCAATGATCACCGTTAAAATCCCGGTCCATTCCAGAGTGGCGTAGGGTAAAACAAGCGTGAATGGCGCAACGCCGAGGATAGAGCCCCAAATAACGTATTTACGTCCAATCTTATCGCCTACAGGCCCGCCAATCACCGTTCCGGCGGCGACCGCAAACAGGAAGGCGAACAAATGGAACTGCGCATTTTGTACCGATAATCCGAATTTATGCATCAGATAAAAGGTGTAATAGCTGCTGATGCTCGCCATATAGAAGTATTTCGAGAAAATCAGCAGTAACAGCACGCTTACCGCGAGGATGACCTTATTACGCGGCAACGGATTGATAATTGGCGCTTTGGGTTTGCCTTTGTTCATCCGGTGCTGCGCGGCGTACCAGCGGCTGATTTGCGCCAGCACCACGATAGCCAGTAGGGCCGCCAGCACGAACCAGGCTACGTTACCTTTGCCATACGGGGCGATAATCAACGCGGCCAGCAAGGGGCCGAGCGAACTGCCGAAGTTCCCCCCCACCTGGAAGATCGATTGTGCCAGGCCATGACGGCCCCCGGACGCCATGCGTGCCACGCGGGAAGACTCCGGATGGAACACCGACGATCCGGTCCCGACCAGTGCCGCGGCCAGCACCACGGCTTCAAAACTGCCCGCCATCGCCAGCAATACCAGCCCGCTCAGGGTAAAGCACATGCCAATCGGCAGCGACCACGGCATCGGGTATTTATCGGTCCAGTAACCCACCACCGGCTGGAGTAGCGACGAGGTAAGCTGGAAGGTGAGGGTAATCATCCCGATTTGTACAAAGGTGAGCGAAAACTCAGCTTGTAGCAGCGGGTAGATCGCCAGGATAAGCGACTGGATCATGTCATTGAGCAGGTGCGAAAGGCTAATGGCGCCCAAAATACCAAACGAGGTTTTGGCCTTTTGAGGCGGCGCAGAGGTGCCTGACAGCGTCGGACTGGTTTCACTGATTGCCATAGATTTCACTTAAGTAGTTGATTTGCGACGTTGGGGAAAATCGACTGTGTAATAATTATCAGACTAAGATAACTGTCTCAGACGTTTGAAGAAAGTCTCAATTCTGAAAACATATTTGTCTATCCTTGTTACTCATTGTAATTTCTGCACTTGTCATTCAGTCAGGGAGAGAGTCATGAAATGTTTGAAACGCGGTGTGGCGCTGGCGATGCTGGCAGCATGGTCGCTGACCAGCCTTCAGGCGCAGGCGTATGAGCAGGATAAAACCTACAAAATTACCATCCTGCATACCAACGATCACCACGGCCATTTCTGGCGCAGCGAATACGGTGAGTACGGTCTGGCGGCGCAAAAATCGCTGGTGGACGGCATTCGTAAGGACGTGGCGGCGGAAGGCGGCAGCGTGCTGCTGCTCTCCGGCGGCGACATTAATACCGGCGTGCCGGAATCGGATTTGCAGGATGCGGAGCCCGATTTCCGCGGCATGAACCTGATTGGCTATGACGCAATGGCGGTGGGTAACCATGAGTTCGACAATCCGCTGACCGTGTTACGTCAGCAAGAGAAATGGTCCAAATTCCCGTTCCTCTCCGCCAATATCTATCAGAAAAGCACTGGCGAACGCCTGTTCAAACCCTGGGCGCTGTTTAATCGCCAGGGGCTAAAAATTGCGGTGATTGGCTTAACCACGGATGACACTGCGAAAATCGGTAACCCGGAAAATTTCACCGATATTGAGTTCCGTAATCCGGCGCAGGAAGCGAAGCTGGTGATTCAGGAACTCCAGCAAACGCAGAAACCGGATGTCATTCTGGCTGCCACGCACATGGGCCACTACGACAACGGTAACCATGGCTCTAACGCCGCGGGCGACGTCGAAATGGCGCGCAGCCTGCCAGCCGGTTCGCTGGCGATGATTGTGGGTGGTCACTCGCAGGATCCGGTGTGCATGGCCTCTGAGAACAAAAAGCAGGTTGATTACGTGCCGGGTACGCCTTGTGCGCCGGACAAACAGAACGGTATCTGGATTGTGCAGGCTCACGAGTGGGGTAAATACGTCGGGCGTGCAGACTTTGAGTTTCGCAACGGCGAGATGAAGCTGGTGCATTATCAGCTGATCCCGGTGAACCTGAAGAAAAAGGTCACCTATGATAATGGCCAGAGCGAGCGTGTGCTGTACACCCCGCAAATCCCGGAGAACTCGCAGATGTTGTCCCTGCTGACGCCGTTCCAGAATAAAGGCAAAGCGCAGCTCGGCGTGAAAGTCGGCGAAGTGAACGGTCATCTCGAGGGCGATCGCAGCAAGGTGCGTTTCGTGCAGACCAACATGGGCCACCTGATCCTCGCCGCGCAAATGGCGCGAACCAGTGCTGACTTTGGGGTCATGAGCGGCGGCGGGATCCGCGATTCGATTGAAGCAGGCAACATCACCTACAAAGACGTGCTCAAGGTGCAGCCGTTCGGCAACGTGGTGGTCTACGTTGATATGACCGGGAAAGAGGTGACGGAATACCTGACCGCGGTCGCGCAGATGAAGCCTGACTCCGGGGCCTATCCGCAGTTTGCCAACGTCAGTTTTGTGGCGAAAGGCGGCCAGCTAACTGACCTGAAAATCAAAGGTGAGCCCGTTGATCCGAACAAAAACTATCGTATGGCGACCCTGAGCTTTAATGCCACCGGCGGTGACGGCTATCCGCACATCGACACTAAACCGGGCTATGTGAATACCGGGTTTATCGATGCCGAAGTGCTGAAACAGTATATCGAGCAGAGCTCACCGTTGGACGTGAGCGCTTACGAACCGAAAGGGGAAGTGAGCTGGCAGTAAGTTCTCTGTATTAGGCCCGGCAGCATGCGCTCCCGGGCCAACCCCGTCCTGAGAACCTTAATCCCGCCGTGCAATGTCTGCGAATTTTGCATCCAGCATTTTTGCCAGACTCAGCGCCGTTAGTTCAATATCCAGCCCGCGTTTGCCCCCGGAAACATAGATCGTTTCATAGGTTTGCGCCGGGGCGTCAATCAGCGTGGGCAGGCGTTTTTTCTGCCCCAACGGGCTGATGCCGCCGACCAGATAACCGGTAGTGCGCTGGGCAATCATCGGATCGGCCATATCAACCTTTTTCGCGCCTAACGCCCTGGCGACCTTTTTCAGGTCGAGCTGCGTGGCTACTGGGGTGACGGCCACTGCCAGATGTTTCATATCGCCATTGATCGCCACCAGCAGCGTTTTGTAAACCTGGTCAGCATTGAGGCCGAGTTTGCGGACGACTTCATCACCAAAATTGGTTTCATGCGGATCGTGATCGTAGCTGTGGAGCGTAAAGGGGATCTTGTTTTTTTCGAGTAACTTAACGGCCGGAGTCATAACCATCCTTCTTACAACCGGAGTGAATGAGGGTAAGCATACGCCCGAAGAACGGCGAAAAAATAGTACTATCTTGCGCAATAAAGTTGGCAGTGATGGTTACTTTGAGCGACAATCGGAAGATCCGAAGTGCGAACTTCGGGATAATAATAACGATGAAATTCCTCTTTGACGGGCCAATAGAAATATTGGCCACTTTTTTATCTGCGCTCTGCTTTCAGCATCGAGGGCAGATTGCCTTCCCCGTATAAATGCAGTGCACCGACGGCGACGACATAGCGCCCAGGCGGCAAAGCATGCAGCTTTTCCAGCCAGGCCAGATTACGCTGATGCATTAACACATCGTACAGCGACTGGCTGAAGGTATTGGGCAGCGACGGCGTATCGCCCGGCGGCTGTTCCATCCACCAGCCAATCATCACCTGCAATAACCGGGCATTGGTGTGCCAGTGGGTGAGGGTATCTTCCAGCAGCGACAGACCGTTATCCGGCAATTCACGTAGCAGCGTTATCTGGCTTTCCGCGCCCTCCAGTTCCATCACCGGTTTATTCACTTCCCGGGCCGCATTCAGCAGTTGATAATCAATCCCGTAATCGGGACGTAAACCCAGCTTCTGCGCCTGTGTGGCCTGTAAAATCATCGCGATTTGCCATAACGGCTGGCTATCGAACAGCGCCAGAGAAAGCCCGAGTTCCTCGGTCAGTTTTTCCAGCTGTTGAAAATGGGCCTCGCTCAAACGCTCGCGTAGCGGCGGATAAGCGGGCAAATCGCGGAAAGGAGTTTCGTTCCCGGAGATATCGGCTTCAACGATCAGCGCGTCAGCCTGCTGGATCATACTGACCAACCGTGGCGGCAAAGGCGCCATATCGCGGGTGCCCATATGAATGCTGCCGACCAGATGCAGTTTCTGCCCGCCCGAAAGTGTAATATCCAGCCCGGGCCACGGATAGCGGCCGCGAAACAGCGCGCGCAGCGCAGATTTTATGCGTTGAAACAGTCCCATACGCGCTCCGTCAAGATAAAGGAACCATGCTAACGCGCCAGGACCAGGGGCTCAACGCTTAAATTGCTGCCAGCCCCTGTTTATAACAGGCTTAACGTTTGGGTTTAAACCGCAGCAGGCGGTTGGCATTACTGACCACGGTGATGGACGACAGCGCCATCGCCGCACCTGCCACGACGGGGTTAAGTAACGTGCCGGTCAGCGGCCACAGGATCCCGGCGGCAATCGGAATGCCCAGCGAGTTATAAATGAACGCCCCCAGCAGGTTCTGCTTCATATTACGCAGCGTCGCTTTGGAGATAGCCAGCGCATCCGCCACGCCTTCCAGGCTATGACGCATCAGGGTTATCGCCGCGGTTTCGATGGCGACATCGCTCCCGCCGCCCATCGCAATCCCGACTTCCGCTTGAGCCAGCGCCGGAGCGTCGTTAATGCCATCCCCGACCATCGCCACTTTCCGGCCTTCCGCCTGCAATTTTTTAATCGCATCGGCTTTGCCATCCGGGAGCACCCCGGCGATCACTTCATCAATTCCGGCTTCTTTGGCAATGGCATTGGCGGTAACGGGGTTATCGCCGGTCAACATCACCAGACGATAGCCTTCGCGATGCAGCCGGGCGAGCGCCGCTACGCTGTCTTCGCGCAGCGGATCGCGGATGGCAAACAGCGCTGCGGCTTTGCCATCAACGGCCAGTAATACTGGCGTAGCGCCTAGCGCGGCCTGCGCCTGAACGTCCGCGTCCATGTCAGTGGTGACAACCTGCTGATCGTTCAGTAAAGCCTGATTACCGAGCAGCAGCGTATGCCCCTCGGCTTCACCGCTGACGCCCAGACCGCGCAAAGTACGGAACGCATTAATTTGCGGTAGCGGATCGGTACCCGCTTTTTCAATAATGGCCCGGGCCAGCGGATGGCTTGAACCCTGTTCCAGTGCGGCGGCGAGGCGTAACGCCTGAGCCTCGGCGTATTCGCCGTAGATTTTTACCGCCACGACCTGCGGCTTCCCTTCGGTCAGGGTGCCGGTTTTATCAAATACCAGCGTATCGAGTTCGCTGGCGCGTTGCAGCGCGTCGGCGTCGCGCACCAGCACGCCGTATTCCGCCGCCCGTCCCACCCCGGCGATAATAGACATCGGCGTAGCCAGACCCAGAGCACACGGGCAGGCGATGATCAGCACCGTGGTGGCGATCACCAGGGTGTAGACAATTTGCGGAGCCGGGCCAAAGAAATACCAGATGGCCGCGCTGAACAGGGCAATTGCCACCACCGTCGGGACAAATACTGCCGAGATGCGGTCGGCCAGTTGGCCAATTTCCGGTTTGCTGCTTTGCGCCTGGCGGACCATTCGAATAATGCGCGACAGCGTGGTGTGGCTACCGACGGCGCTGGCGCGGAACAGCACGCTGCCGTCCTGTACCACCGTCCCGGCGTGTATGCTTTCACCGTCGCCTTTCTGCTGCGGCACGGGTTCACCGGTCAGCATCGCTTCGTCAAACCACGCTTCGCCCTGGGTAATGTCGCCATCGACCGGGACGCGATCGCCGGTGGTCAGGCGCAGCGTCATACCAGGCTGCACGTCAGCCAGCGGCAACGATTTCTCGCCTTCTTCTGTTACCACCCGCGCGGTCGGTGGCGTCAGGTCGAGCAATTTTTCCAGCGCTTTCGATGAACGCTGGCGGGCGCGGGCTTCGAGCATATGGCCGAGATTAATCAGACCGATGATCATCGCACTGGCTTCATAGTAAAGATGCCGGGCTTCCATCGGGAACCACTGTGGCCACAGGTTGACGCTCATCGAATAGAGCCAGGCAACGCCGGTGCCCAGAGCGACCAGGGTGTCCATGGTGGCGGTTCGGTTCTTCAGACTCTTCCACGCGCTGGTATAGAAATGCCCCCCGGCGAAGACCATTACCCCGAGCGTGACCAGGCCAATCACCAGCCACAGGGAGCGGTTGGCGTCCGTAACCATCATGTTGTCACCGAACATCCCCCATACCATCACCGGCACGCCGACCAGCAGCGCGACGATGGCCTGCCAGCGGAAGCGTTTCATGGTGGCAACGGCAGTTTCCTGCTGGCGTTCACGGCGCTTAAGATCGTCTTCTATCGCCTCCGCGCCGTAGCCCGCTTTTTCCACTGCCTGCACTAAATCGGTCGCGGCCGCACTGCCCATTACCAGGGCGGTACGTTCCGCGAGATTGACCCGTGCCTGCGTAACGCCCGGAACCGCAGCCAGCGCGTTTTGAACCCGGGAGACACAGCTGGCGCAGCTCATACCGTTGATCAGCAACTGTTGGCTATCATCAAGGTCGTCGGCTGCCGGAAGCGCTGAAGGGGCCGCTGTCAGTGCTTCCGACGGGGTTGATGACTCTGCCAGCGGATTAGCCTTTGGGTGGCTGAGCTCCGCCCCGTATCCGGCTTGTTTTACGGTGTCGATAAGCGCTTCGGCACTGGCGCTGCCGGTGATCTGCGCTTCATTAAGACTCACCTCTGCCTGCTCAACGTCGGGACGCTGCTCCAGGCTCTCTTTCACGCGTTTCACGCAGTGGCCACAGGTGAGACCGTCGAGCGCGAGAGTAATGGTATGAGACATATTCATTCTCCTGATGGATTGACCGATAAACAGCGTCGGCATAAATGTTTTTTCTAACCGTGTTAAAGCTTAAACCTTCCATCAAGGGGAAGGTCAAGTAGGTTTTACGCGTTCCTGCAACGCGAATTTTTCTTACGCGAGGATAAAACACCCGCGCAAAAGTGATATTTGTCTCAGAAATTGATTGGGATTTTTAGGTTATTATTTGTAGGAATTTTCGGGTAAATCTAAATATGATGAGATAAAACGTGTATGAAACTTCTTAAAATGCATTAATTCGATAAGAAAAAGTCAATATAGGGGCCGCGTTAATATTAATTAATGCATTAAAATGGTCTAAAAGCCAGTGGTGACGGGGTTGTTAAGACATGATGTATCTGTATTTAACTCCTGCTTAATAGTAAGAGTGTTACAATAATACCCACTTTACGTTTCCGGATAATGCTGGTAAAAGTGCAACGTTCGTTATATATGAGCATCTTACCCACTACAGGGAATGATATATTTAGGAGATGAATTAAAATGGCAGACTCATTTCAGGCGGAAATACCTAAGGCCCGCGTTAATATCCAGCTTTCACTACATACCGGCGGCGCACAGAAGAAAGTTGAGCTTCCTCTTAAGTTGCTGACAGTCGGTGATTTCAGCAATGGAAAGGCAGAAGGGCCGCTGTCTGAGCGCGAAAAAATCAACGTCAATAAAAACAATTTCAACAGCGTCCTCGCTGATATCAATCCCGAAGTCAGTCTCACCGTGAAAAATACGCTGGCTGGAGACAATTCAGAAGAAAATGTGAAACTGGCATTTAAAGATATGAAAGACTTCGAGCCAGAACAGATTGCCCGTCAAATACCTCAGCTCAAAGCGATGCTGGCCATGCGTAACCTGCTGCGTGATTTGAAATCCAATCTTCTGGATAACGTGACTTTCCGGAAAGAACTGGAAGCCATCCTGAAAGATCCCGCTTTAAGCGACGAACTGCGTAACGAGCTTAATGCACTCGCACCGGGCCAGGAATAATTACTGGAACTGTTAACGGACTAATTTCGAGAAAAATGCTTATGTCAGTCAATAATGAATCCCAGGTATCAGCGGGCGGGGCGACTATTGAAAAAACGCTGCCGAACGACGGTGTTTATGCCTCTCTGTTTTCCAAAATCAATTTAAAACCGGTTTCCTCCATCGACGATCTAAACGGTTTCGATGATAACGTCGTGATGGCCGAAACCTCTGCCGATGCGCGTGTTACCGCCGCAGTCAAAGTGTTCATGCAGTGCCTGCAAAAATCCGGTCAGCGGGTGGATAAGCTGGACAAAACCTTGCTGGATCACCACATCGCAGAGCTGGATTTCCAGATCAGCCGCCAACTCGATGAAGTGATGCACAACGATGAGTTCCAGAAAGTGGAATCTATCTGGCGTGGTCTGAAGTCGCTGGTGGATAAAACCGACTTCCGCCAGAACGTGAAGCTGGAAATCCTGGATCTGTCTAAAGACGAACTGCGTCAGGATTTCGAGGACGCCCCGGAAATCATCCAGAGCGGCCTGTACAAGCAGACCTACATCGCGGAATACGACACCCCGGGCGGTGAGCCAATTGCTGCCGTGATTTCAGCCTATGAGTTCGACGCCTCGGCGCAGGACGTGGCGCTGATGCGCAATATCTCCAAAGTGTCCGCGGCGGCCCACATGCCGTTTATCGGTTCCGCGGGGCCTAAATTCTTCCTGAAAGAGAAAATGGAAGAAGTGGCGGCTATCAAGGATATCGGTAACTACTTTGACCGCGCCGAATACATCAAATGGAAATCGTTCCGTGACACCGACGACTCCCGCTACCTCGGTCTGGTGATGCCGCGCGTGCTGGGTCGTCTGCCGTATGGCCCCGACACCGTGCCGGTGCGTAGCTTCAACTACGTCGAAGAAGTGAAAGGTCCGGATCACGATAAATACCTGTGGACCAACGCCTCGTTCGCCTTCGCCGCTAACATGGTGAAAAGCTTCATCAACAACGGTTGGTGCGTACAGATCCGTGGCCCGCAGGCCGGTGGTGCAGTGAAAGATCTGCCTATTCACCTGTACGATCTCGGCACCGGTAATCAGGTGAAGATCCCATCAGAAGTGATGATTCCGGAAACCCGCGAATTTGAGTTCGCCAACCTCGGCTTCATCCCGCTGTCGTACTACAAAAACCGCGACTATGCCTGCTTCTTCTCAGCGAACTCCACCCAAAAACCGGCGCTGTACGACACCGCAGATGCGACGGCTAACAGTCGGATCAACTCCCGCCTGCCGTACATCTTCCTGCTGTCGCGTATCGCGCATTACCTGAAGCTGATTCAGCGTGAAAACATCGGTACCACCAAAGACCGTCGTTTGCTGGAGCTGGAACTCAACACCTGGGTGCGCGGTCTGGTCACTGAAATGACCGATCCGGGCGACGAGTTGCAGGCTTCTCACCCGTTGCGCGATGCGAAGGTGCTGGTGGAAGACATCGAAGATAACCCGGGCTTCTTCCGCGTGAAGCTGTTCGCTATCCCGCACTTCCAGGTCGAAGGCATGGACGTGAATCTGTCGCTGGTTTCCCAGATGCCGAAAGCGAAAGCGTAAGGTGGGATTCCAGGGATGAAAATTTATCGTCCATTATGGACTGACGGGGCCACGCTGGCCCCTCAGCAGTTCCAGCAGCAATCTCGTTGGGATGCTTATAACACCGAGAATGTGGCAGCGATGTCGCTGGCACATACCTGGGGCGTGCTGCATGCCGAGTTTGATGCTTCGGCGTTAGCCCTTTCCAGGCTAAACGCCACCCGTCTGGTCGTGCGCTTCCCGGATGGCACACTGGTGGATACCAGCGTTGCCGATATCCTGCCTGCGGTCTGTGACCTGACTGACGCGCAGGGGCGAGAAAGCGTCGAGGTTGTCCTCGCGCTGCCGCTGCTTTCCGCTAACGGTGGGAATCTGGATGAAGGTAAAAACAGCGAACGTCCACAGCGCTGGCGTCAAGAGTGGGTGACCGTCCAGGAGTTGTCAGGACATGAGCAAACGGAGCTGGCGATTTTACGCCACGCCATTTCGTTGCGTTTTTCCCATCAGGAAAATGCAGCCTGGCTGACCTGTCCGGTCGCTCGTTTGGTGCGTAATGCGCAGGGTCAATGGGCAATGGACGAGAGTTTTATTCCTCCCGCACTGTCGTTTTCTGCCAGCCCGCGTTTGTCACAGGAGTTCAGCGATTTGCTGCACCGCCTGCAGGCGCGGCGACGTCGTTTGATGCAAATGCGCCGGGAGAGTAACGAGCGTCTGGCTGACTTTGCCGTCGCTGACGTTTCGCTGTTCTGGTTGCTGAATGCCCTGAACAGTGCCGAACCGGTGCTGGCAGAATTGTTCCAGACCCCTACGCGTCATCCGGAACTTTACTACCGCGAGTTGTCTCGTCTGGCAGGAAGTTTGTTGACCTTTTCACTGACGCACAGTCCTGATGATATTCCAGCGTATCAGCATGATGCGCCGGAGCAGGTATTCCCGCCGCTGTTTACGCTGCTGGATACCCTGCTGGAAGCGAGTCTGCCGTCGCGTGTGATCAGCATCGATCTGGTTCATACCGGACAGTTCTGGAAAGGCGCAATGCACGATGCGCGTCTGCGTGAAGGGGCTGATCTCTATCTCTCCGTTCGTTCATCGATTCCAAACCATCTGCTGCAAACGCAGTTCCCACTGCTGTGTAAAGCCGGGAGCGTTGAAGACGTGGCCGATGTGGTGAACGTCGCGCTGAACGGCGTCGGTCTGAAGCCACTGTCGCATGTACCTGCGGCGATTCCGTTGCGCCTTGAGAATCAGTATTTCGCACTCGATCTTAGCGGCCCGGCCGCAGAGGCGATGCTTGATGCCGGAAACTGCGCGTTCTACATCCCGGAAGCGTTGGGTGACGTCAAACTCGAACTCTACGCGGTGCTTCGCTCATGAAAAACAACCCAACCTCCTTTATCGATCAGATGTTTTATCCCGGCTGGCTGATGGTCAGCCAGTTGCGAAACGGGCAGGAGATAACCGACGGCAAAGCACTCTATCGTCGCACCTGTGAATGGCTCGATGGCTGGCGTGCACAGCTAGAAGAGCAGGGGGTGCCCCAGACCAGCATTGATCATCTGTTGTACACACTCTGTGCGCTATTTGATGAAAGCGTGTTAAACCGCGGCAAACAGGATGATGGTTATATCACCTGGCTTGCGAACCCACTGCAGGCGAAGTATTTCAACACCCTGAATGCAGGCGAAGAGCTGTGGGAACGGATTCGGACCGTGCTCCAGGAGCCATCTCCCGATATCGCGGTACTGACCTGTTTCTCGCGTGCATTGACGCTGGGGTTCGTTGGCCGCTATCGCCAGCAGGCGGATGAGCGTCGTGAAGACGTGGTGCGTAATCTCAGCCAGCGTGTGCCGCCGTTCACCCTGTCAGAAGAAGCCCCTATCGTTGCTCGGGCTGGCACACTGCGTAGCGGTCGCCGGTTTTACTGGCTGTCCTGGGTAGCAGGCATCGTGCTGCTGGGCGCGGTATGGTTTCTGCTCTCGACCTCCCTGCAGCAGATGGTTTCGGCCATTGCGGGCGCGGAGTAAACCATGCGTAATCTGAGCAAACCCTTGCTGGTCGCGCTGGCTTTCACGCTTGCCCTCTGGTTGGTGTGGGGATTCTGGCCGTTGGGCCTCGGTAGCCGCCTGTTTTTGAGCGCGGTTGTCCTCGTGTTGGCGGGAGGTCTCGGCTGGCGTTACTGGCGTCAGATGCAAAACAGCGTTGAAACCGTGGTGGATATCGCATTGCCGCCAGAGGATTTCGAAGGCGCACTGGTTCTGGTGTGCGGGGACAGCGACGTGCTGTTTTCTGCCGATGAGACCTTCCGTGAAACGCGACAGGGCTGGTATCTGCCTGTACGTCAACCGGAACAACTGGCACAAATCGCTGAGTCTGTCGCATCCGGGCGTCCGGCACTGGTAGCACAGGTTTCAGTCTTGATGGCGTTTGCACCGGAGCGCTGGCAGGAGGAAGTGGCGTTCACCAGCCAGCTTCATCAGTGGCAGCGGGCCATTGCGCAATCACGGCGGTCGTTTGCTGGACTGCCGCCCGTATGGACCTGCCTGTGGTTAAATGCGCCCGCAAAAAGTGATGAAGACCGATACCGCTGGTATTTCGTCACTAACAACCGTGAAGGCATTCAGGTTCAGGAAAACAACGGAGTCGCGCAATCGTATCTGCCCTGGTGTACCTACGCGCCTGAGGCTTTGCACCCGCATCGTCTGGACAGTTCGCTGTGGCTGGAGTCGCTTTTTCGCTGGCTTAAACCCCATGTGACCGACCTCATGCAAACACGTCACCACGATACACCTGCGCTGCCTGCCTGCATGCTGGCAGTGTGCAGCGGACCCTTGGCGACGTTGCCCGACAACCTGTGGCAACAGCATACCGCCTCGGTGACAACCTTGCAGAGTCGTTCCGCTCCCACGGAGGAGATGCCGCCCCTGCCAGATATGCTGCTGCCGCATTTATCACGCCGCCACGGTATCAGCCGCGTGATGCTTTCCTGGCGCGTAGTGGGCGGTATTGTGGGGATCTTTTTGCTGCTGGCGATGCTCGCCTCGTGGATCAACAACCAGCGTTTGATCCAGAACGTCAGCGATCATCTCGCACTCTACCAGCGTTTAAGCGGCAACCCGCCGGCCCCGAAAGTTCAGGCTCAGGAACAGTTGCGCAGAGATAACGGACTGCTGGATTCATGGCAACGTCAGGGGGCGCCGATGCGTTACAGCCTTGGGCTGTACCAGGGAATGCGCCTGATTGCCCCGCTGCGTGCGGCTATCAATAACTGGGCCCCCCCTCCGCCACCCCCTCCTGTTATCAAAAAAATTATTCAGGGTCCGAAAACGGTCCGACTCGACAGCATGTCGCTGTTCGATTCCGGTCAATCCGATCTCAAATCCGGCTCGACCAAAGTGCTGGTGAATTCACTGGTGGACATCAAGGCCAAGCCGGGCTGGCTAATTGTGGTCAGCGGGCATACCGACAACACCGGCACGCCGCAACTGAATCAAACGCTGTCCCTGAAACGTGCCGAAGCGGTACGCGACTGGATGCGTGACACCGGTGATGTGCCGGAAAGCTGTTTCGCAGTGCAGGGCTATGGTGAAAGCCGCCCTGTCGCAACGAATGACACGCCGGAAGGCCGCGCGCTGAACCGTCGTGTCGAAATCAGTCTGGTCCCGCAGGCAAATGCCTGTCAGGTGCCGGGCAAATCCCCAGCGTCATCGCAGGATGATGACGCTTCACAACACAATGGAGAGTAATTCCATGGCTATTCCTGTTTATCTGTGGCTGAAAGACGACGGCGGTGCGGACATTAAAGGTTCCGTAGACGTTAAAGACCGTGAAGGCAGCATCGAAGTTGTCGCTCAGGATCACAACATCTACATTCCGACCGACAACAATACGGGCAAATTGACCGGGACGCGTATTCACACCCCGTTCATGTTCACCAAGGAAATCGACTCCTCCAGCCCGTACCTTTACAAGGCAGTGACCACCGGTCAGACCCTGAAATCTGCTGAGTTCAAATGGTATCGCATCAATGACGCGGGCCAGGAAGTGGAATATTTCAATACCAAGCTGGAAAACGTGAAGGTTGTGAAAGTGAATCCGTTGATGCACGACGTCAAGGATCCTTCTTACGAGAAGCACAATCACCTCGAACAGCTTGAACTGCGTTACGAAAAAATCACCTGGACTTACAAAGACGGCAACATCATTCATTCCGATTCCTGGAACGAACGTACGACTGCCTGAATTTAGCGTAATGCCTTATGCGGGCGGGGAGACCTGTCCGCAATTTTTGCAACGTCCCTTTATGCCGAGGGGACAGTGCAAAAGTGATCATCCGATAATCTGACCTAATGCGCTTAGGGTTCCTTGTTAGAAGGGAAAGCGATGGGCGGTAGCGTGCCTGAATGAAATCAGGCTTATTTCTGAGGACATAAAAGGGAACAACTATGCCATTTAGTTTTGACGATTCTGCCGCCAGGCAGAACTGGGGAAAAGGAAAATCAATCAGCGTACCGCCAGCGGGAATGCGAAAATATCACGACTGGCGCCGATATATTCTGGCCGGGCGATCGCCATCGGATGCGGCAAGACTTGCGGGGGATATGAATTATGAACTGCTGCAAGGCAACAGTAATCTCTGCTCCGTCAGGCTTACACAGCAGCACCGAGTTTTATTCTCGGTTGTCGGGATGGCGGTCAAGGTCATGGAAATTGGCGGCCATTATTAGCCCCGGCCCTAATCAATAATCACATCACTCATTATTTTTACATGTCCACCCGAGGGGTTATCTGAAACGGATAACCCCCGTGTGGTAAATAACCCGAAAGTGCGTGCCAGAATGGAGAAGGTCTTTATGGAGTATCACTCATCAACCTTATTACGTCGCCTTAACCCTTACTGTGCTCGCGCACTTGAAGGCGCCGCGAGCCTGTGCCAGACCCGCGCCCACGCGTCTATCCTGCCGGAACATTGGCTGCTGAAACTGCTGGAGCAGGGCGAAGGCGACCTGACGGTGCTGGCGCGCCGTTACGAATGGGATATGGACGCGCTTTGGCAGGATTTACTCGGCTGGCTGGATACGCTGCCGCGCTCGGTGCGCGCGCGACCGAGCCTGTCCGACAATATTCAGGCACTGATGCAGGAAGCCTGGCTGCTGGCGTCACTTTCCGGCGAGGATCAGATCCGCAGTATTCACCTGCTGATGGCGCTGGTCGGTAAACCAAAATTGGTGCGCTGCGACGGCCTGTGGCCGCTGCTGACCTTGGGCCAGAGCCAACTGGAACGCCTGCGTCCGTTGCTCGATGCGCAGTCAGACGAGCGCCCGGAGATGCAACAGGAAGCAGAATTGGCCCAACAGGGCGGCGATGTCGAAATGGTCGGCCGTCCGGTTGGGGCTGAAGTCCGCGAAGGCGAGCTCAATCCGGCGCTGCAAAACGCGCTGGATAAATTCACCCTCGATGTCACCGCCAAAGCGAAAGAGGGCAAAATCGACCCGGTGTTTGGTCGCGATATTGAAATCCGCCAGATGGTCGATATTCTGTCCCGTCGTCGCAAGAACAACCCGATCCTGGTCGGTGAACCGGGCGTGGGCAAAACCGCGCTGGTGGAAGGTTTAGCGCTGCGTATCGCCGAAGGCAACGTGCCTGAATCACTGAAAACCGTCAGCCTGCGAACCCTCGACCTCGGCCTGCTGCAGGCGGGGGCAGGCGTTAAAGGTGAGTTTGAACAGCGCCTGAAAAACGTTATCGACGCGGTACAGCAGTCGCCGATGCCAGTGCTGCTGTTCATCGACGAAGCCCACACCATTATCGGTGCGGGCAACCAGGCGGGCGGCGCGGATGCCGCCAACCTGTTAAAACCAGCGCTGGCGCGCGGCGAACTGCGCACCATTGCCGCCACCACCTGGAGCGAATACAAACAGTATTTTGAACGCGACGCCGCGCTTGAGCGCCGCTTCCAGATGGTGAAAGTCGACGAGCCGGACGACGAGACCGCCTGCCTGATGCTGCGCGGCCTGAAATCTCGCTATGCTGAGCATCACAATGTCCATATCACTGATGCCGCCGTCCGGGCCGCCGTGACGCTGTCGCGCCGTTATCTGACCGGGCGTCAGCTGCCGGATAAAGCCGTCGACCTGCTCGACACCGCCGCCGCCCGCGTGCGCATGAGTCTCGACACCGTACCGGAGCCGTTAACGCGCATGCGCGCGCAAATCACCGCCCTGGACATCGAGAAGCAGGCACTGCTGGAAGATATCGCCGTCGGGAGCAGCAGCCAGGGAGAGCGTCTGGCCGCGATTGAACAGGAAGAAATCAACCTGTTTGTCGAACTGGACGAGCGCGAGACCCAGTACGGTCAGGAGTTGTCGCTCACAGAGCAACTGCTGGAAACACGCAAGGATATCTCTCGCCAGGGTGAGACCCGTGAGCTGCAACAGCAGCTGGATGGCATGCAGCAGAACAGCCCCCTGTTATCTGTCGATGTCGACACCCGCACCATCGCCAACGTGATTGCCGACTGGACCGGGGTGCCGCTCTCCTCACTGATGAAGGACGAACAAACCGAACTGCTGAACCTGGAAGCGGAAATTGGCAAACGCGTAGTTGGCCAGGACGTGGCGCTCAACGCCATCGCCCAACGTCTGCGTGCGGCTAAAACCGGGCTCACGTCGGAGAACGGGCCGCAGGGCGTGTTCCTGCTGGTTGGCCCGAGCGGCACCGGGAAAACAGAGACCGCACTCACCCTGGCGGATGTGCTGTACGGCGGTGAAAAATCGCTCATCACCATTAACCTGTCAGAGTACCAGGAGCCGCATACCGTCTCCCAGCTGAAGGGCTCACCTCCGGGCTACGTCGGTTACGGTCAGGGCGGCATTTTGACCGAAGCAGTGCGCAAGCGCCCATACAGTGTGGTGCTGCTCGATGAAGTCGAAAAAGCCCACCGTGACGTAATGAACCTGTTCTACCAGGTGTTTGATCGCGGCTTCATGCGCGACGGAGAAGGGCGTGAAATCGACTTCCGTAACACCGTGATCCTGATGACTTCCAACCTCGGCAGCGACCACCTGATGCAGCTGCTGGACGAACAGCCGGAAACCACCGAAGGCGACCTGCACGAACTGCTGCGGCCCATTCTGCGCGAACACTTCCAGCCGGCGCTGCTGGCCCGCTTCCAGACCGTGATTTACCGCCCACTGGCAGAAACCGCAATGCGGATCATCGTGCAGATGAAACTGGACCAGGTCAGCAAGCGCTTACATCGTCATTACGGCCTGACTACCCACATCGACGAAAGCCTGTTCGACGCGCTGACCTCCGCCTGCCTGCTGCCGGACACCGGCGCGCGTAACGTCGACAGCCTCCTCAATCAACAAATCCTGCCGGTGTTGAGTCAGCAACTGCTCACTCACATGGCCGCGAAGCAGAAACCGAAGTCGTTGACGCTGGGGTGGAGCGAACAGGAAGGGATTGAACTGGGGTTTGATTAATCGGTTTACTAAAGGAATACAATCATGGATAGCGCTAAAGAAATCGCCAAGGAAATGCTGGATGCCATTGATGTAGATAGTTCAGGTTTTTGGGGGGCCTTTGGGAAGGGGCTTGTTTCATTCCCTGTAACCTTGACTTATTTGGGGTATGATTTTATCGACACGGATCATCGAAGAGAAAACCAAGATGATAAATTCAGGTTGGCTAAGTTGATCAAGCAGGGCGTCTTTAATCATGAGGTTATTGGTAAAGTTATTAGAGTGTCGCTCAACGATTTTGCATCTCGTATAAACATGGAAAAAATAGAAACTGTTGTTAAAAAAATTTCCGGATCATTAGCGGGGAAGTTTGCATTTACTGAGTTAACAGGCGTTAGGCTAGGTGAAGCTATAACCTCCAAAGGCGTAGCTGCATTTTTTTCAGGAAGCCTAGCCGGGCTAGTACTTACCATTGGTGCCGAAGCATCCAGAGCTATTTATACATCAAGGTATCTTCAAGAGCGAAACCCTGCCTTGCATGAGAAACTGCAAAGTCTTGGGGATTTAGATTTGTTGTATTATCTTGTGGAAGACATTGTACGCCCATTCGAAAATGCTTGCATAATCGGTGATTCTAATCCGCAAAAGTTTGATGAGGTCTGTGCGTATTTTTTTGGAGGCTTATGAAAATAAAACGACTTCTGTTAATTATCCTTTCTCGAGTCATACGCGGTGCTGGGATGGGATTGGGGGCATCTGGTATTTTATTTTCAGTTTGGTTTTTTTTCTTTTCATCTAATGAGAGTAAATATCTATGGGGTGTGTTTTCAATTGGTGAGTTTTTTGTTGGTTATGTTATGTATCGGTTTGCATACTCATACGTTTATGATGAATGGAATGATAGTTGTTAATATCAAAAAATCTCTCTGAAGTAACATTAAACGTAGATGGTGATTACAAGCTTCAATATGCTCTACCAATGTATATAATCTTGGAGCGCATGGTGAACATAAAAATACCCTTGATCTGATTGTTGGTTAGTATGGAGGTTGTAAATTCATTGAGAATTTTTTGTTGGTGAGTAATTTTTCTATATTGCATATGATAAATGGGTTTTAGGATTCATGAAATGGATGGGGTGAAAGATTTAGCACGAGAAATGCTAAATATGATAAATGTTGATGGTTCCGGTTTTTTTTGGCAGCAAGGGTTTTATTTCCATTCCTGTTAATCTTGTCTATCTTGGATATGATTTTATAGATACAGAGCATAGAAAGGAAAATTTGGATGATAAGTTCAGAATAGCTCAACTTATCAAAGGCACACATTTAAATAAAAAACAATAGAAAAAGTTCTTAATGTTTTTATTGATGATTTTATGTCTAAGATTAACCTTCCTTCACTGGGAGTAAAACTGGGTGGGCATAGTATTGGTGGTATGTTTTTTTCACAATGGACCGGTATTAAATTAGGCTGTGTGATTTCTGAGCGTGCAATGACTGCGCTTTTTGCAGGGACAATTAATGGATCGCTTCTTACAATTGGTGCTGAGTCTTCACGAGCGATTGATACATCGAGGTATTTTCGTGAGAAAAACCCTAAAGCTTATTATAAGTTGAGGAGTATGGGGGTTAGATCTTCTATATTATTTAGTGGAAGATGTAGTAAAACCATTTGAAAAAGCTTGTGTTATTCATGATCAACGTCCTGATGAGTTCAACGAGATTTGTGATTATTTTTTTTGGTGGCTTATGAAAATAAAAAAATCAGCGCTAATTATTTTATCTATGGCTGTACGTTGGCTCGGTTTAGCTCTCGGGGGGACAGGTATGGTGTGGGGAGGTTGGTTTCTGTTCTTTTCTTACGACAATTATAGATTTGCGTGGGGTTTATACTTCTTGCTTCAGACGTATGTTGGGTTTTTAATATTTCGATATGGCATGAAAAAAATGATGAATGAGTTTGACAATCACTGAGTGTTCTTGAGAGTAAAAAAAACTAGAATTCTATATGTCCGTGAGATACTTTGTGGATATAAAGGATTTGTTTCTTTTTGTCATGTCCCGGCTTGTTCGCAGGATTGGAATGACCCTTGCCTTAGTGAATGCCGTTTATTCGATTTGGTGTTTCTTTCTTTCACAAAAGCTAAGTTATATATTCTCGGAATTGGTTTTGGGTGATTGGTGTTTTATTGGCTGCGGATTATATGAATTCGCCTTGAAGTATATTTATGATGAGTTAGGCTATTATCGTTAGGATGTGGTTTTTCTGTGTGTTCATTAATACTGATTTTTATATTAGAGTTGCCGGGATTTTATTGGTTGCGTTAGGTTGTTTTTATCAATAGCCCTTTCATGTTGTTTATGGAAATGGACGATCTCTGCAAAGTTGGCAAAGCACTGATGTCTGTGTTCTTAATAAACGTAACACCATCTGATTCAGCGAGAAATAAAATGGACATAATTTCTGAAGTGACGGGAAACACTCTTAATCGCTACAGTCTGGACATATCTTCCTGTCCTTATCCACTTGACGTTGAGAAATTTGACGGGCTGGAGCAAGTAAGCGTTCTTTATCATTACACTGTCAGTTTTACCAGCTTGCACCATGATCTCTCCTCTGAGATGTTACTTAATAAATCCGCCACGTTCAGTATGAAGTCCGGATTATTATCTGAACTGACCACCGGAAAAGTTGTGCATGGCGTCGTCACAAATTTTCGTCGTCTGTCCGGTTCCAGGGATCAGGCAAAATATGAAGTCATCATCGAGCCGTACCTGAAACTGCTGGATAATCAGTTCCGCACCCACCGCTTCTTTATCAACAAGTCCGTGACCGAAGTGGTGACGCAGGTGCTGCAGGAGCACGGCCTGAAGGACTGGGAATATGAATTTGTTCTGAAGAATGACTATCCAAAACGGGAACAGATTAACCAGTATCAGGAAAGTGACCTGGCGTTTATTGAGCGCCTGCTGTCGGAGGTTGGGATTTTTTACTTCTTCACCCTGCAGCCTGATGCGCAGAGCGAAGTCGTGCATTTCGCCGACGACCAGAGCGCGTGGCAGTTTGGCAAGACGCTGCCGCTGAACAGCCCGTCGGGCACCCATGATAATGCGGTTGATTCGGTGTGGGGCCTCAACGTCCGGCAGGATGTGGCGCAGGCATCGGTGACCGCCGGGGATTACAACCACCGCGATGCGCAGAAGGTGCTGCTGACGGCCCCGGCAGATGCCACCGACGGGGAAGGGGCAGGCACCACCTACGGGGAGGTGTATCACTACCGGGCGGGGCATCTGGAGAGCGGGGACAAATTTGCCCCGGCGACGGAGACCGGGAATTTCCGGGCGCGGATTGAGCATGAGCGTTTCCTGGCCGAACAGACGCAGGTGTCCGGGGCGAGTACCGACGCGACGCTGAGCCCGGGCCAGGTGCTGACCATCACCGGGACCCGTCTAATCCCGACGCTGCCGTCGGCGACGGCGAACGGGCTGGTGATAGTCAGGACACTGTTCACGGCCAGCCGGCAGAACGCGCTGAGCGTAATGTGGTCGGCGGTGCCATACAGCGAAACGCGCTGCTGGCGCCCGGCGGCGATAGCGCGGCCGGTCATCAGCGGGACGTTGATGGCGCGGGTGACCAGCGCGAAAGCAAACGATGAGTACGCGCACCTGAACCCGAACGGGCTGTACTGGGTGAAGTTCGACGCGGACCGGGACGAGAAGCCACAGGGCTACGAGAGCATGCCGGTGCGGCTGGCGAAGCCGTACGGAGGGGACACGTACGGGATGCACTTCCCGCTGATACAGGGGACGGAAGTGGCGGTGGCGTTCCACGAGGGTGACCCGGACCGGCCCTACATCGCCCACGCGCTGCACGACTCGCGCCACGCGGACCACGTGACGGCGGACAACCACACCCGGAACGTCATCCGTACCGCCGGGCTGAACAAGCTGCGGATGGAAGACAAACGGGGCGAAGAGCACGTTAAGCTCAGCACCGAGTACGGGGGCAAGACGCAGCTTAATTTAGGTCACAACGTCAATGCATCCAGAGTTCTTCGTGGCGAAGGTGCTGAGCTTCGTACTGACCGACACGTTTCCATTCGTGGTGGGGCCGGGGTATTTATCACAGCAGATAAACAAACGCTCGCCGGGGACAAGATGCTCTCTATGAAAGAGGCAATTGCCCAGCTTGAAAATGCTCTGACGATAGCAAAAAGTTTGTCATCTGCTGCAGAAGGGGCCGATGCCCTACCCGCAGATACTGCGAGTCAGCAGACGCTTAACGCAGCTCTCAAAGAACTCGCTAAACCAGGGATCATATTGAATGCTCCTGAAGGGGTGAGTATCACCAGCCCTCAGGCAGTGCGTGTCGCGTCTGGTACAGCAAGCGTAGGGATCATGTCCCAGAAGAATACGGATATCAGCGCACTGAAGCGTTTTACCGTGGCTGCGGGTGAAGCTGTGAGTATTCTGGCCCGAAAAGCCGGAATGAAACTTTTTGCCGCTAAGGGAAAAGTTGAAATTCAGGCACAGGATGATGCGCTTGAGGCTATTGCGAAAAAAGACGTCACGGTGACCAGTGTGGAAGGCAAAGTAGTCATCACGGGTGCAACAGAGCTGGTTGTTAACTGTGACGGTGCATTTATGAAGTTAGCAGGTGGAAATATGGAGCTCGGTGCACCAGGGAATATTCTACTGAAGTGTGCCAACGTTCAGAAAATGGGAAGTGCGGATTATGACGCACCTAAACCGGAACTTCCGCGAGGGTATAGTGAGAACTTTATTGCACAGGATAAGGAATCTGGCGATATCCTGGCTAACACGCGATATCGGATAACCACTGCTGATGGTTCAGTTTATGAAGGGCGCACTGACAGTGAAGGTAAAACGGCTGAAATATTCGGTGCGGCAAAAAGTAAAATCAATATTGAACTGCTCGGTGGCTAATTCAGGGAGTTAGAAAATGACTAAAGGTACACAGCAAAGTAGTCTGGATAACGTGAGTAAAAACACTGTTGTCAATGGAGAGCATGGCCCTCAGGTCTATTTTCATCCAGGCAGCGCAACATTACTTTGCGTTGATGCAAAAGATAACCGCTTACTCATACAGGAACAGCTGAAAATGACAGCGTTGCTGGAGAATCAGAAGAAAGCGCAGATTGCTCTGGATGAGCTCAATTTCGAAATGTTGACTCAGGCAGGCAAACAACCGCCACGTGCTTATGACAGCAAACTTCAGAGTACCTACCAACAACTCAATGACGCTAACGAAAAATTAAAGGCAGAACTTAAAACGCTGACCGCAGAGGTTCCCGAGGGGGAACTACTTGATGAGAACGCCAAGGGCTCAGCTATCGGCCTTATGGAGTTGATTCCTCTTCAGAAGACTGCCGGATTTAAAAGTACTTATGTCCGCTCCGATAAAATTCGCAGCCACTGGCGGAAGTACAAACTCAGTGAGGTGGATAAGGAAAGTGGTGAAGCCAGTTTCATTAAATATAAAGATAAAGAAGTTACTGGTGTCGATGCTAATGGGAATGAAACGAAAAAAACAGTTCGTTCGGGGAAGATTGATACCGAAGAGTTAAAAAAGCAATTAAAAGAAGCATCGGTCAGCCTTAAGTTTGAGGATGAACTAATAGAAGACAGTAATGTTGTTCTTACTGACTGGGCGAAAAAAATGAATAAAGGGCTAACGTGGCCCAACGAAAATGATAAGCCTGAAGATGAGTCAACTTATCATCAATATGTCGACATCAGCGCGCAAGCTCAACTGATGCGCTACAGTCAGGGGGCCGGGCTGTCTGCTGAGTTTAACCCATTAGAAAAGAAAGCCTCCGCGAAGATGGAAGGCCATTCAAGTTTTGCACTGGGTGAGGCAAAAGCGTCCGCTGAACTTTTTATTCCTGACCGTCTTGGTACCGCATTGTTGTTTCCTGCCAAAGCATCTGCGGGTGCAGTCGGTGGTGTCTGTAATATGGGGGCCATCCGCTACACGATTAATGCGGTGTTATCGGGCAATGCCGGGGCAAGCCTTGGGATAGAGCTGGGTGTGGAAGCTGATTTTAGTGGAGAAATGGCAAAGGGCTATGGAATAAAAGGCAGCCCGGCACGGCTGACCCCACCGCCGCCTCCAGGCCAGCGACAAATAAATCTCACTATCCCACAGCCTGATGTGAAGGCTGGAGGAGAAATTGGTGCTTTTGCTGGCGTTCAGGCAGGTGGCAATGTCAGCGGGGCTATTGAGTGGTTTGACCCACATCCCGATGATGACAGCGATGTAAAACACGAAGAGAATTCGCCAATTGTTGCCAAAGAGAAGAAATTCACAGCGATTGCCACCTTATCCCTGGGAGTAACTGCTCAGGCCGGGGCCGGAGGAACAGCAGTTTTCTATGTGAGCTATATTAACAGTCGCTTCAGAATTCATTGTAAGGCAGCACTTTGCTGGGGTGTTGGAGCTAAAGGTTCATTAGGTTTTGAAGTGGATGGGAATTCGTTTGCGGCATTCATGAAAGGCTTTATGTATATGCTAAGGAATGTGGATTACCAAAAGCTTGAGAAGATGATGTCGTTAGGTACTTTTCAGTCATTATGCGCGATACCAATAATATTACTTGCTGAAAATATTCAAGTTGGTACTGAAATGTTTAATCACCTGAATAGTGATATTCGTGGAGTTTTAAGACAGTTCAACCAGGCTCTTGATAACGAAGATAAACGTGTGGCTTTAATGAACAGCATTATCGCCAATCCAGATCAGTTGAAGTATACGCCACCAGAAACAAAAGGCTCTATAATATCACAATTAGTGGATGTCAACGCCTTGGATATTTTAGACCAAAGAAACCAAAAAAAGGACGCTAGTAAATGGGGCGTGATGCAGTTAAGGAAAACAGCAATAATGCTTTGCTTAAAGTGGGTACAGAGTAAAGCAGATTATAACAATGTGATGCAACACATGACTGCTATACCGGCAGAAGGAAAGGGGAGTGCAGAAGTTAATGAAAAGGCGTTGTTGAGCTTTTTAGGAATGACGGAGGTCGGATTGATGGGGAGCTACTCCACGCAATACGAACAAAATATCCATACTCTCTATGAAAGGCTTCCTGATTCGGTTGACCCAGATGAACCATTTAGACCAATTCCTCATGATGAAATGAAACAATATATTGCATTGATTAATGAACATCACAATGTTAATACTCAGATGGCATAAGGCAGGTCGTAATGAAAAATAGAAATCTAGAAAAAACATTGTTACTCCTTGTTTTTACAATTGTTGCTTGTGACGGTTCATCAAAAAAGACAGAATTAGCCAATAAGCTTATTGATAAATCAATTGCAAACATGGTGAGTGTTAAAAGCGGTGATTTTCTGATGGGAGACTTTGGGCCGTTGGTTGGGGATAAATTACCTTTTAGTATTCAGCAGGACGATAAAGTACTTCATAAGGTTGTTCTTGGAAGCTTTATGATCTCGAAATATAAGGTCACAAATGCCGATTATAAAATATATCTGGAAGTAACAGGTACACCCTCCCCGCCCGTTGACATTCTTGCTAAGAACTCTCCGTTGCTTCTGAGTGATAATTACTCTGTGAGCGTTACCTGGCAGCGAGCAAAGGATTATTGTATATGGCTAGGGGCGCAGTCAGGCAAAAAAATAGATTTACCGACAGAAGCTCAATGGGAGTATTCCGCACGTTCAGAAGGAAAATATTTACCCTTTGCAACTGATAATGGAAAAATAGAACGAGGGAAAAATTATCCTACGGATAACGATCTGAGTAAATATACTGGTGGATTAGGGCTTCCAATTTATCCAGTTGGTAAATATCCACCAAACCCTTTGGGTCTTTATGATATGGGATTAAGTGGAAATGAATGGACGAATGATTGGTATGCTTTAGATTACTACTCGCATTCTCCAATAAAAGATCCACAAGGACCAGCCAAAGGGGAAAAGAAAGTTCAACGTGGTGCTGTTGGTGGGGATGACCAATACGCGTTAACGATGTTTAGACAATCTTCACCACCGAGTCCAAAATCAGAAGACGATCATGATTATGGCGATGGTGTTTTTCGTTGTGTGATCAATAAATGATTATCCATGTTTTCAGGGTTTATTAGATTTAAATCTAATGATGATTATATGAATCGAATATCGAAGCTGTGTAAGGGGCTAATTCAGGGAGTTAGAAAATGACTAAAGGTACACAGCAAAGTAGTCTGGATAGCGTGAGTAAAAACACTATTGTCAATGGAGAGCATGGCCCTCAGGTCTATTCTTTATTAATGAGACTCACAACTCTAATTCACAAATGGCATAGGGTGATTTGTAATGCTAAACAATGAAATGAAAAAAATAATCATACTGCTCGCTTTTGCTCTTGTAGCCTGTGACAACTCTACAAAAAATTCAGAATTAGCCACTAAATTAGTGGAAAAATCAATCTCAAATATGGTCGCTGTTAAAGGCGGAGAGTTTATGATGGGCGACTTTGGTCCTCTGGTTGGTGAGCATATACCTTATAGTATTCAGCAAGATGATAAGAAATTACATAAAGTGATACTTAGTAGGTTTATGATTTCAAAATATAAGGTAACTAATAAAGACTATAATACATATCTTAAAATAACAGGTAAAAAACGACCGCCTGTTAGTTCTTTTACCAAAGACTATCCGCTGCTACTTGGAGATGATTACTCGGCGATCGCAACCTGGCAGCAGGCAAAAGATTATTGCTTATGGCTTGGAGAACAATCAGGTAAAAAAGTTGACTTACCATCCGAGGCTCAATGGGAGTATGCGGCGCGTTCAGAGGGTAAATATTTACCTTTTGCAACCGATAATGGAAAGATAGAGCGTGGCAGAAATTACCCAACTTATGATGAGTTAGATACATTTACTGGTGGGCTGGGGCTTCCATTTTATCCAATTGGTAAGTATCCACCGAATCCATTAGGTGTTTATGATATGGGATTAAGTGGCAAGGAATGGACTAACGACTGGTACGCAAGTGACTACTACGAACACTCTCCTGTGGTAATCCCCCCATTTTTAACGGAGGTGATAAGTAGAATCAGTTCATGCGCTGAATATGCTGCATCGGCGTGAAGCCATTCAGTGCCATAT
>NZ_JBIGIN010000031.1:0-54505 GCF_043558715.1 Scandinavium sp. M-37 | reverse complement strand
CCTGTTTGGCGTCGCCGGTGTCGATTTCTTTCTGACGGCCACGCAGCACCACTTCGACCGGTACCGTCTCGCCGGTGTCGTCGCGCTGGTAGGAGCCAGCAAAACGCAGCGGCACCGCCGAGGCTGTCGCCGCAGCGTAGAGCGACCAGATAACGTCATCCGGGAATCCGCCGAGGGAAAACTCCGCCGCCAGCGCGTCATCATCGAGACCAAGGTCGACCGGGGCCGTACCGTTCATCCCGCCGCCGCGATATTTTTCCAGTTTTCGGGTCAGCTTTGGCAGCGTCACCGACTGGACAACACCGAGATAGTTCGTGCCATCAATAAACAGATTCATGAGCTTTAACTTGCGAGGTAATGCCATGTCTCAGGCTCCTTATTTGCTGTTCACTGACGAGATGAGATTCGCCAGATATTTGTCGGTAATGCGCTGGCGCAGGGTCAGGTTTTCGAGCGGCGGTACCGGCGTATAGTCGTAATCCAGATACAGCTTCCCGGCTTTGAGCGACTCCTTATCGTTGGCGCTGTCGTCAAACCAGCAGGTCGCATCGACGATATAGCCCCCGGTTTTCAGCTCGCGGAATTTCGCATTGATGCCGTCAACGATGTCGCGAATGAGCGTGGCGGTCACCGGCTTATCGACCGCCCACATATGCGCCTCAGCCATCGTGTCCGCGATAACCTGCGCGGTGCGGGTGTAGTTCTCAAACAGGAAAAGGGGGTCATCTGAGCAGGTGCGGTTCCCCCAGAAGCGAAAACCGTCTTTGCGGATCAGCGTGGTGACCCCGGCTTCGTTCAGCAGGTCGGCATCGGTGCCGGGTTCCTGCAAATCCCAGAACACAGACGCACTGATACCGGTGACGCCATTCACGCCGACGTTAGACAGGGTTTTGTGCCAGCCGGTGTCATTGTCGATTTTCGCTCGCAGACCGAGCGCTCGCGCGGTGGCGTACGCCGTATCCGTCGCGTTAGCCGTGGTATCCCACGACAGGAAATCCGGCCAGATAACCATCAGCTCGCGGGCGCTGAAGTTGTCGCGGTACTTGATGGCATCAGAAATTGTCTTGCAGCCCCAGGCGCTGACATAGCCGAAAGCCCGCAATTTTTGCGCCACCGGTACAAGTGCGGTCGCCACCTCCAGTGAATCGAGACCCGGCACGCCGAGAATACGCGGCTTGACGCCGGTCACCGCCTGCGCGGTCAACAACGCTTTTAGTCCGGTGTATTTCCCGTTCTCGTCGGTGGTGCCGATGATGTTAGAAATGGTCTGCGCCTGCGCCGCGTCCTCATCGTCGCCGGTGCCCTCTTCTACACGCACGACAATGGTCACCGGCTTTGACTGGTCAGCGATGGCCTGTAGCGAGCTGGCGAGCGTGCCTTTGGTCCCGGCTTTCCCGATGACGCTTTGCGGGTTGGTAATTAGCACCGGCTCATTGAGCGGGAAGGTCTTGACGTCAGCATCGCTGGCCGTACAGACCATGCCGACAATGGCGGTCGAAACCGTGGAAATGATGCGCGTGCCGTCGTTGACTTCGACGACCTGCACACCGTGATGAAAATCACTCATCCGTTTAACTCCGTTGGGTTGGGGTGAGTGCTATTTTCGGATGAGCGGTATCGGTGGGCTATTGATGCGGGTTGGTCAGGAGTTGGTACAACTGGGAGCAAAGAAAAAGCGGGCATGAGCCCGCCAGCCTTATTCCGGTACGACCGGCCACGCGATATTCGGGGCATCGTTGACATTAATGCGGTTAAGCAGAACGCGGTATTTTTTCCATTCAAGCAATGATGCGTTTTCATCGTCGGTCGCCATTTCGAGTTCAACCGCATCCTGCAACGCATTAATGGCGAGTGTGGCTACGCCGGTTAACCGGCTTTTTTCGTCTTCGGCATTTTTTACTGCCGCGCTGTATTCGGCCTCTTCGTCCTTTACCCACGCCTTACCGCTCCAGCGCATGAAATCACCCTCAGGCGCAATAACCGTTGTGTCAGGCGGTAAATCTCCGAGGGAAGTGATAAAGACAGCCTGACCGGTATCAGTCCTGTACACGGTCTCACCGCGATAATCCCGGACCAGAGACCATTTATTCTGACTGAATACCGCCGCTCTCCCTTCGGGAATATCTGGAGGTGCAATGTGTGTACAGTTCGCGGGTAACCCGGTATGCGCCGGTAACCAGGCATCACCGGTGCCGATAAACTCGCAGGTGTCCGCGCTTAAATTGAAAACCCTGATGGTGCGATCCACATCGCTCATTTTGAACGTCATTATGCAAGCCTCACGATATAGTTGAATGCGATGTTTTTAACGGTGTTTTCGGCGTTACCCGCCGCAGCGACGGAAACTGCGTGCGTATGTGACCCCATGACAATGGTGTGCGCATGCGCCCCAACCGGCACGGTGTGGCTATGCCCGCCCATGGCGACAGAATGCGTATGTGCCCCGATGGCGACTGTGTGGGCATGCGCTCCCGCACTACTGGTCGTCTGCGTGGAATCCTGTTTTTTAGGATCACCGCCATCGGCCATGCCGGTGCTGCTCGAGCTGGCCGAGTTTGCAAAAGTGTGAGTATGTGCGCCGGTGGTATTGGTGGTTTTGGTTCCGTAATCAAACGAGGACGTCGTTTTAGTGCCGAGGTCAGTCGACGCAGCCGTTTTATTGCCATAGTCGAATGAGGAACTTGTCTTGGTACCTAAATCCGTTGCTGTCGCGCTGGCGCTATGCGTATGTGACTTAATCCCGTCCTGCTCCTGCGACAGCACTGCACGACCACTGGCCGGTTTCCCCTTAATCGTCCAGTTGCGCATATCAGGAATGACGCCCGACGGGTAAGCCATCGCCAGCAACGGGTAAACCGCCTTATCAAACTTTTGCCCTTGCATGAAGGCATAACCGGTCTGAATGCTGTCAGACGGCCACGCAATAGGTGCCCCGACCGGGAACGTGTCGGCGGGTGTCCACGGCGTCCAGACGCCGGTGGAATACTGGCTGCGGGAATAACTGCGCGATGAGTTGTAGACGCAATAAATCTGTGTGACTCCGGCATTTTTATAAATAATCAGCGTCCCGGCGCTGTTCTCCGGGTATTTCAGTGCGGCCGTGGCGTTGGCATTCGCGGGCTGGTGATACAGGCCCGGCGTTTTATAGGTGTCGAGGTTCTGATTCGCACCGATTTCCGCGCTCTGGCCGTTGAAAATATCCTGCGAGGTGACACTGATGTCGCCACTTAGCGCTTTGCCGTTCACCTTGCGGGTGGTCGGCACGCGCCCATTAGCATTGTCATTCGCCGCTTTCACCGCCTTTGGTGTCGCCGCCAGTGCTTCAGACGTGCTATCGGTCGCGCTGCTGAGCTGTACAATACCCTTCTGCGCCGTGGTCGCGTCCTGAGCCGTGTATTTGCCTTTAGCGAGGTCATATGCCGCCTTCACCGCTTTCGGCGTCGCAGCGAGCGCCTCAGACGTGCTGTCGGTAGCGCTGCTGAGCTGGGTAAAACCTTTTTCTTTCAGCGTGGCGTCAGGATGGCGGCGCGATTGTTCGTGCTCCGCGATTTTGTCGTCAACGTAGTCCTGCGTTGCCATCACCATTGATGAATCGATCGCGAGCTCGACTGATTCAAGATCGGACAGGATGATAACCATGCGCAGGGTCTGCGCCCGACCGGAACCCTCTTCCAGTTTTGGCTTGTAGCTCTCGGCCATGTTGCCGACGGCGACCAGCGTGCCGGTGTCGTCATACAGCCCCATTTCACGCAGCCAGAAGCCGCCCGTTTCCGGCGGGATAACCAGCTCGGCCACCACGTAATTTTTCTTCTTGTTGTCCTGGCTGATTTTGTTCAGCGGATGACGCCAGACCTCATTGATGAGTTTTATCTGGCTGGTGTTCGGCTCAGGCAGCGTACCGCCCCCGTCACCGACGGCCATCGCCACGATATTGACCTTTTTGCCACCCGGCGTCAGTGCGGCCGCAAATTTTGCCGCCCCGGCCGCGGTGACCACTGTTTTATATTTCACTGTCATTCTGCTCTCACTTAGCCCGGATATACGGTAATGATGTCGCCGTCATAACTGACGCCGCCGGCGAAGAGATAACCGGCCACGTCCTGAATGATGTTGAGTCCGATAAGGTGGCGGCTGGCCGGTTTGGCATCCGCGATGAGCCGCTCCATCTCGAGATACATTTCCTCGGTGATGCCGTTTTCCAGCACGCCAATGTCGAGTCGAAAGGTGCCGGGCGGGTCGCTGGTTTCCCACCACTCCGTCACGTTAATCACATAGCCCAACGGCTCGACCACGCGCCGCACTGCGCCGATGGTGCCTTTGCGCCGGTGAATGTAAAAAGCCGCCCGAATAACGTCGCGTTTTGTCTCATCCGGCCAGTCACTGTCCCAGCGGTCGACGGAATACGCCCAGGCGAGCCACGGCAGCAGGTTCACCGGGCAGTCGGTCGGGTTCCATAACCGGCGTAACGGTATCGGGGTGTTTTCTATTTCCGCACAGGCGCGGGCGGCGGCCACCTCCAGCGGCGATGACCCAACCGGCAGGAGACGCGCCTCACTCATCCGAGCCCCCGAGCCTGATTTGATAATCTGAGCAGAAAGATGCCTGCGTTTTATCGAGCACAATGTCTGCGGCCGGTGCCGCCAGCTCGACCCGCTGCACCCCTTCCACATGCAGGGCGGCGTAAATGGCAGACTGACGAATGTCACGCCCGAGCCGATGCTGAGCGCTGATGTAGGCTTTCAGTTTTGCTTCGGCTGCGGCGCGGATGGGTTCGCTTTCCGGGCCGGGAAAAATGAAGAGCGTCGCATCGATGGTGTAGTTAACAACCGCCGCCGACTGGACGGTCACCCGGTCGGCTACCGGCCTGACGTCTTCGCCGTTAAGCGCGTGACGCACCACGGTCAGCAGCGCATCAGAGGCAGCGCCGTTATCCTCGCGGGAAAGCACGGATATGGTCACGCACGCAGGCTCAGGACTGATGACGGAAATGTCAGCGACCCGACCGTCGGCGCTGCGGCCGTGAAACTCATACGCCCCCACCGGCCCCGCGACGCTTAAGCCCTCAAAAGCCTGTTGCGCCCGCAGACGAAAATCCGTGTCGGACTCCATGACCGCCGGTGTCGGCGGGATGGTGCTGTCGTCGGCCGGGGTGATAATCAGGCGGGCGGTATTGGTGTTCGCGGCCATCACATCGAGGTCATTGTTTTCGGCGTATGCCAGCGTGACAGCCATCGCGGCCTCGTTCACTCGCTGACGCCATAACACTTCGCGGTACGAATTTTCCTCCAGATATTTCACCAGCGGGTCGGACTCCAGCGCGAGCGTGCGGGCGATGGCGTCCTGCTGGTCTTCCGGATAGAGCGAAATCAGGGTCGCCTTACGCTCGGCGAGGATGGATTCATAATCCAGCGTTTCCACCACGTCGGGCGCGGGGAGCTGGCTCAGGTCGATAATGGCCATAGGTTCAACTCACTGGAATGGTCAGGGATAAAGGGGCGGCTGAGTCTTTAATTTCACCGGTCAGGTCAACCACCATCTGCCCGTTAAACCGGCGTTCAATCATCAGTGACGTGATGGTGACGCGGGGCTCCCACTTCAGCAGCGCCATATAACAGGCACACATCATCTGAAGGTTCAGTGCATCGTTCTGCGGCATATCAATCAGGGAGGACAGCAGCGAGCCGTAATCACGGCGCATCACCCGCGACCCGACCGGCGTGCGCAGGATATCGCTCACGCTCTGGCGGATATGGTCGGCATCGGTAATGGCCCGGCCGGTCTCCCGATTCATGCCAAGGTAGCGAGTCGTCATTTCGTACCCTCCGTCCGGCTGTTCCCGCGCTCGACGCCGCCGTGGTCATGGTCATCCACCTGCACGCCGTTGGAGGTAAATTTCCCGCCTGCGTGCTCGATGTTGCCGCTCATCTTCCCGCCCTTCCTAACTTCGAGCGTGCCGGTGATAAGCTTGCTGGTGCACACAACCTCGGGTGAATCGAGGGTGACGCGGGTGTCGGCTTTAATAAGTACGACCGGCACGGTGGCGGTAATTGATTTGGACGCGACAATCTCGGCAGTGGTGATGCCGGTAACCGAAAGCGCCCCGGTGTCGGGTTCGTACTCAATGACTGCGCCATCAGGAAAGGCGATGTGAAATGCATCAGCAGATACCGACGGGGCAGGATGGTCATCAGAGAAAATGGCGGGCAGGACAAACGCCGTATCGAGCTCACCGCCCACGGACAGAATGAGCACCTGCTCACCCACCGAGGGAGCCCACCACGTGCGCGAGCGTCCGGCGCGATGCGTCAGCCACTGAAGCCAGTCGGTAATGATGCCGCCGGTCTGCACGCGACAGCGACCTGCATTAAGGTCGGTCTCAGTGATGACGCCGGTGCGGATCAGATTGCGCAGCAGGCGCAGAATATCCTGAAGAGTGGATTGTGTTTTCATGCATGAGAGGATGCCGCCGGTCTAGAATAGTAGCAATACAGGCCGTATGTACGGCCTGTAGCACAACATTCTACTAACCGAAAATATTTTTTAGGGTAAAAAATGGATACGATAAAACCTGTATAAAGTAATTAGTATTACCTTGCGAATCTGAAAACATAACGCCTGACAAGAAAAGATAAGCCATATATCCCATTGCTATCAACATTACACAAAATCTAAAGATGTCATTCCCATCTCTAGCTACTGTGTAAGCAAAGGACATATAGAACCCCAAAACAATCAATGCGGGGCATGCAATACTTGAGACCACAACAAAGAAAAAATCATGTGTTTGTAGTGGCACATCAAAGAGCCCCATAAAGCGATACCCTGATATATACTCGTAAATCGAATACAATTTAGGATAAAGTTCAATGTAATTGCCCATGACTTTTGACGAACAATAAAAAAGAACACCCACTATAAACGTAGCGAGGGTGTACATAACATCCCACCCTCTACTAAGACCATGTAGCCTAATCGTATAAATCACACCTGCAACACTAAACACAGGCAGCAGAAATGCTAAAGAGCCAAGTAAATTGACATAAAAAAGAGGAAACATGTGAAACGCAATCATCATCACGAAAGCAAACACTTTCACAGAAAATGCCATTTCTTTCCTGACAGAAACCATTGCCTGATTGTAGATAACGGTATTGTTATCCCCATTTATATTTGGGCTTTGCGCCCTAACATCACTTCGTAGGTTAAGATTGATTTTGGCGATTTTAAAACTGAATACAGCCCCTACTGAAATAGCAATTAGCGACTCAATGTTAAGTAAGTTTTCAAGCATTTCCCTTGTATCCTTCACGTGTTCCGGTGGCTTAGAATAATCAAGCCTAATTCCGCGAGTCAAGAAGTCGTTAACTACACATGCATAATAATTAAACGGCTCAACATTTAATTGTCATAACAGAAAATTACATATGAAATGCTCGAAGTTAGTCACATTTCTAGATATTTGATAATAAGCTCATCAATACCATGCTTTTCTGACTGGCTGAAACCAAGCAGCGGACGCTTCGGATATTGCACATCTTGACTGCGTGGGTTTGGCCGGTCTTTAAGCCCGAACTGATGCACGTTAACCATGCGCTGCACCTTGCCCGCAAACTCTACGACAGCAGCATCATCGCGTCCGCTAGCTTTCATAAAGCGGTTAGTGCGCAGCTTCGCGAACATCTCGCGCTTTACCCGGCCCTTTTTGGCCCTGACCGGCTGGCGTTTTCTGGCGGCGTATGGGGTGCCGTCCGGTGCTTTCTGCGCTTTGATACGACGCTGCTGTCGGGTGCGCAGCGTCTTCGCGATATCTGCGGCCATCCGTCGACGGTTCGCCGGTGAAAGCGCCGCAATCAGCCCGGCCAGCCGGTCATCAAAGGGCTTAAACTCATTCATCCCATTCGCTCACAAGCTCGCCGTGAACATACAGCTTCATCGGTCGGGTTACCGGCTCTGGCGGCTGCGGTTCGGGCGCGTGCTCGATGTGCAGCTCGGCCCCGACTTCTTTGACGATGGTGCGCTCGGTCAGTAACAGGCTGATGCTGAGGTCGATGCTGTCGTCGCTGTTAATGTCTGCCTCGTAGATGAAGCCCCGTTTACGCCCCTCATCTGTGGTCATGATGTCGGCCTGCTGGACCCGCAGCCACGCCTGAATCGGCACGAGGATCAAATCAATATCGCCCGGAAAATCGGTGACCACCACGTTGAGGGTGTACTGATTTTCAAACGACAGCGATGTCGCAAGCGTAGAGGCCAGTTTCCCGTTATCGATAAAAATGCGCATCATGTCGGGGTTCGCTTTCAGCACCGGCACGGCATCAGTTAAGGCGTTGCGCAGACTCTTCGGTTTGAACATCAGTTTTATCCTGACAGACTTTAATCGTTTCGACCTGAAGCGCACAGCTTTCGAGCGCGGTCTCGAGCTGGCGAATGTCGGCGCTCAGGTCACCATTGGTTAACGGGTCACTGCCCGGCATCGGACACAGGCTGACCCTCGGGCAGGCGTTCAGCACAACGACCGGCTGCGATGCAGGGGGCGCGTCGGTGCAGGCTGCGCACAGCAGCAGGCAGCTCAGCGCTGTACCAGCGGCGTAAATCCTCGTTTTCATTGAGTAGCCTCGTGATGGTTCGCTCCCGACGCGCGGCCCGCGTTCCGGCAGCGGCGAGTTTCTGGCGCAGTTGAACCTGCGCCCGGTCATTGTCAGCACTCAGGCGCTGCGCGGTGAGTAGCTGGTCTTTCAGCATGCCGATAGTGCGTTTCTGGTCACTGGCGACGTCATTCGCGCGGGTAAATGCGCGGCTGAGCTTGCTGTTTTCATGCTTCAGCCAGACCAGCGCCAGCCCGGCCATCACCAGTAAAATCATCAGTGTTTTCATTTTGCCCCCTGCATACAGCGCGACCACTCCCGGGCGCGACGGCTTTCAAGCCCGGTATTTCTGACGCCGTTCACGTAGACCCAGCGGGTGAGCTGGTCGCACGCCTGCGCCCACTGCTGACGCTTAATAAACGCGACCAGCGTCGAGCGACAGGCCGCACCCGTGCCGACGTTAAAGGCGAAACTGACGAGCGAGTCATAGACCGGCTGCGGCATCTTCCCCGGCACGCACACCGCCAGCCGTCGCTCAGTATTGAGCACGTCGGCGACCAGATTCGCCGCCGCGTCGTGTTCGGTGATATTGCGTTTGGGTACCACCCCGGCAGTGTGGCCGATGCCTGATGTCCACACGCCCGCGCTGCACTGGTAGGGGCGCAACCGGCACCCCTCAAGGTCTGCAATCAGGGCGAGACCCTCCGGCGAGGTATTCAGCAGACGAAAATCAGGTACCAGTGCCGCCAGCGCCAGCACGACGGCCACACTGCAACGTTTAACGACTGAGGCCACGAATTACCCCCTTATCGATTCCGGCCGCAACGAGATAGCGGTAGGTCTGGCGGCGGTACCAGAAATTCACCAGCGCGGTGAAAATGGCGCACCCGCCGCCGACATACAGCGCGAGTTTTTCCGGGGTCTGCGTGCCGAAATAGGCCAGCGCCACAGAAAACCAGTACGTCAGAAACGTTGTGATTTTTTCCATCGTTAATCCCACAGGTTGACGGTCTCCTTAACGGCGGCCGTGTCGACGACTGGCAGGCTGACGGACGTGCCGTGCGGCAGAATGACCCCCCGCTCAGCCAGACCCGGATTGGTAGCGAGCACCGCCTCGACAACCCCCTCAGTGCGGCCGTAATGGCGATGACACAAGGCGTCAAGGGTGTCGCCCTGCTGCGCGATGACGTTCATCAGATTTGCCCCACGATGCAGCGGGCTTTGTCCTGAATACGGGCCACAGACCAGCGCATATCCCGCCACAGCTCATCGATGGTGCTGTCGATGCTGTCGGCCTTTTTGTCACCTTTGGCGCTCGCATCCACCCCGCGGTAGCGCTCATAGAGCGTGGCGGTGGTCATCGCACACACGGCGTTGAAATAGTGGAAAACGCGCACGCTTTCACCGTCGAGCTCATCGGTCGGCACCTCCGCGAGCGTCGCGTGACCGGCCCCGAGCTGAAGGTCGCGCCAGTCGCGCAGCTCGGCGTTGGTTTCGGCCATCCCGGCCTTAATTGCCCGGCGCAGGCGCACAGGGGAAACCGTCTGCTCGAGGCGCATCTCTTCCCGCACGCGCTTCGGGTCAACGTCCGGGAAAAAGCCGGTGTTTTTTATCACCGGTTCATCGTCCGGCACCGGCGGAATGACCAGCGGCTCGCGCGGTCGTGCCGGGTTACTGACTACAAGCGTCGTCATGACTACCTCTGAAATAGGTGGGCGGTGGACGCTGGCCTCCGCTCAGGTGAAACACCTGCCTCAGCCAGCGTGCCGCCCGGCGCGGGGCGCATTCTGTTAACCGGCGACTTTCCTCGGGCGACCTCGCCCCCGTTTCGCCGGTGAATCGGTTGTTTTTTTGGTGGCCTTTTTCGCAGGCTTCGGCGGGGTTTTCTTCACCGGGGCGACAGGCTTCGGCTTCAGCTCCCGGCCGAGGCGCTCGATGTCTTTTTTCACCCCGCAACTGTCATCGAGCTGAATGGCGCGTTGCAGGTGCGTCATCGCCTCATTCAGCAGCCCGGCGTCCCGCAGGATAAGACCGGCGACCTTATGCAGGCGGGCGCGAACCTCGTCAGGCATATCGGCGGAGCGGGTCATCTCGATAACGGTCAGGAGCGGCTGCACATCCACCGGCTGACCAGTCGCGCGAGCGCGAAGTGCGGCCAGCGCCACCTCTTCGGCCAGCATGTACGGCGCGGTGCGCGCGTGACCGTCGGGCATCGACAGGCCAAAACGCAGCGCGTAGCGGGCAATCTCAATCGCGCCGGGAATATCCCCGGCATCGAGACGCCACAGCAGCACGGTCATCAGGATGTCATCCTGCGCCCCGGTGCCGGTCTCGAGCACGCCGGTTACCCACGGCAGGTAAAACGGCAGCAGCTCGCGCTTTTTCTCTGCCTTGCGTTCTCTGGAATGGATTTGTGAAAGCGTCCTGCGGTCTGCGGCCAGCTTCACGAGCATTTGCTCATAAGCCGTGGCATGGCGCAGCGGGCGCTGTTCCCGCTGCGATGCCTGTTCGGCCGAGACCCGCATCGCGTGACGCCGTGCGGGGCTCGCCATCGGTTACGCCTCCCCGCCGTCGGTATGCGCGTCAGCCTTTGGGGCGTCTGCATGTTGCGTGACGACCCCGGCGGTCAGCGCCTGCATGGCTTTCACCATTTCGGCCGCAAACACTTTCGCGCTCGCCGCTTCCGGGGTGGCCTCTTCGTCCTGCTCGAGGATTTCGATGTTTTCAATCAGGCAACCGGCCGCGTAATCCTCGATAACGAAATCGACTTTTACCTGCTCGTAGTTTTCCACCTGGTCGAGTTTCGGATTTTCGACGATATGGCGGCGGTGGCCGTCTTCGTACAGGTAGATGGAAATGTTATCCAGCGTGGTGATGAACACGCTGTTCGCCGGGAAGAACGGCGCACGCACCGCCTGAAGCTGGCCGATGGTTTTCTGGCTGACAATCAGCTCTGCGGCGAGCTGTTCACTGTTGGCCTGGAACTTGTTAATCATCGGGAAATATTTGTCGGTCAGAATACGACGCCCGCAGATGACCACCATTTCCGGGTTTTCGCGGTGAATTTCTTCAATCAGGGATTCGTGCGCATCCATCACCAGCGCGTCGAGGTTGGCGTAATGCCCGCCTTTACCGACTTTAATCGTGTCGGAAATGACCGTACCGTCATCATCGACGACGTGTGACATCACGCGCTCTGGCGCGTCATTGCGGTACTTTTGCAGCCAGCCGACCGCCACGTCCTGAAGCAACGGGTTTTTCGTGCGGTCGGAGGTGGGGGCGCGGCTCGTGCCGTTAAACCCGATAGTGATGTAATCCAGCGCCTGACGCTTGATGATGGCGTTGCGGATACGGATCTGGAAGTCTTCAAATCGCGCCCACAGGTCGAGCTTGTTGTACTTCAGGTTGTAATCGAAGTTGACCGGTTTGCAGAAGTAGCGGAACGCGTCCAGCTTCGAGAAGTCAGCCGTTTTGCGCTCGGTACCGCCGTCGGTGTCGGTGGTGCTGGCGATGGTGCCAGTGACATCGATGCCGACTTTTTCCTCGGTCAGCTCGCCCACGGTCACCATGTTGATGAGTTGCAGGAACGAGGACGACTGCTGGATTTTATCGAAGAGTTTCTGCGTGACGGACGGCTCGACGTTGAATTTTTTATCGAGGTCCGGCACCTCCACACCGTTCAGCTCGGCGAGGCGGCTCAGGTATTTGTTGAATTTAAAACGGGTCTCTTTACGCATTAATTTTTATCCTGTTTGGAATGGGTAAATCAGCAGTCAGTCAGCGTCACATCCGCCGCATCACCGCCGGTGCTCAGCAGGCGACGCGGCTGTTTAATGCTTTCGGTTTTGTCCAGGGTGGTTTTAATGGTGCTGAGCTGCTGCGCCGTTTCATTCCCCTGCGCGGCGACGTCCTGCTTCAGGTTCTCGAGTGCGGTTTCCAGCGCAGCAAAACGGGTCTCAAGTGCTTCACCACCGGTCTGCACACGTTCGGCGATGGAGGTCACCGCCTCATGCACATCGGCGAAACGGGCGTCATCGCTCTGTTGCTTGCGGCTGAAAATGGTTTTGACGGTGTCGGTCAGCTTGTTGAGCAGGGTGTCGGGCTGGTCTTCAAACTCCAGCTCGGCGAGGGTCGCCACCGAAAACAGGTCGCCCGGCTGCTCTTTCTTGCCGTTCAGCGGGTTCGCCGTGGCGCGGCTGCAAAATTCGAGGTACTCGGTGCCGAGGCTCGCCGGGTCATCGGTGACGGCCAGCCCGGTGAGGTAGCACTTGCCGGAGTTGGCGAAGTTCGGGCGAATCTCCATCGAGGTGTAAACCTTCTGGCCTTTCGCCACCATGTCGATGAGGTTATCGAGCGGGGTGATTCTGCCAAACAGCGCCAGCTTGCCTTTCAGCGCTGAGTCATCATCGATGACTTCGGCTTTCACCTCGGCAACGTCGCCATAGCGGCCGTACTGGCCGTCGGGGTTGATGCTGCGGATATGTTCGAGATTAATGCGGCAACCGTAGACGCGCGGGTCAAAAGTGTCGGCCATTTCCTGAATGTCTGAGGCGCTGATGACGCGGCCGTCGCAGGTGTCACCCTCGACGCCGATGCGAAACCATTTCGAGATTTTGGAGGCTTTTTTTGCCATGAGCCAGGTGTCCTGAGGTTGGGTTTTCGGGTCAGGCTTAGTTTCCCGACTCACCCCCGCAGCGGCTACCGATTGCGGATGGCGTACCCCTGACACAACAGGGCTTTAGCGATTCACCGCCCCTGTTTCTTTAGCCTTGCCCTGTATCAACCACGGCGAGGCAAACATGACCATCACCACTGAGACCACTCTCCTGAGCGACCCGCGACGACAGGCGGCGCTGCTGTTCTGGCAGGGCTTTTCCGTGCCGCAAATCTCGGAGATGTTGCAGACCAAACGCCCCACGGTGCAGAGCTGGAAACAGCGCGACAAATGGGAAGCAACCGCACCTCTGACGCGCGTCGAAACCACGCTCGAGGCACGACTCATCCAGCTGTATGCAAAGCCCGATCTGACGGCGCACGATTTCAAGGTCGCTGATTTTCTGGCTCGACAGATGGAGCGTCTGGCGCGGGTCAACCGCTACGGCCAGACCGGCAACGAGGCGGATTTAAACCCCAACGTCGCCAACCGCAACAAGGGCGAAAAGAAGAAGCCGAAAAAGAATTTTTTCAGTGATGAGGCTATCGAAAAGCTCGAGGAGATTTTCCTCGACCAGTCATTCGAGTATCAGCTCGACTGGTACCGCGCCGGGCTGGCGCACCGTATCCGCCACATACTCAAATCCCGCCAGATTGGCGCGACGTTTTATTTTGCCCGCGAGGCGCTGATGCGGGCGCTGAAGACCGGCAATAACCAGATTTTCCTGTCGGCCAGTAAAACGCAGGCTTACGTGTTCCGCGAGTACATCATCCAGTTTGCGAAGCTGGCCGAGGTTGAGCTCACCGGCGACCCGATTGTCATCGGCAACAACGGCGCGAAGCTGATTTTTCTCGGCACTAACTCCAACACCGCGCAAAGCCACAACGGTGATTTGTACGTCGATGAAATTTTCTGGATCCCCAACTTCCAGCAACTGAAAAAAGTCTCGTCCGGGATGTCCTCACAGGAGCACCTGCGCACCACCTATTTTTCGACGCCGTCGTCGCTGGCGCACGGGGCTTATCCGTTCTGGTCTGGCGAGCAATTCAACCGTGGCCGGTCCAACGCCAGCGAGCGCGTCGACATCGATATCACGCACGCCGCACTGGCGAAAGGCGTCGCCTGCCCGGACGGCCAGTGGCGGCAGATTGTCACCCTTGAGGATGCGCTCGCCAAAGGCTGTACCCTGTTTAATATCGACACCCTGCGTCGCGAAAACAGCGTCGATGACTTCCGCAACCTGTTTATGTGCGAGTTCGTCGACGACAAAGCGTCGGTATTCCCGTTCGAGGAATTGCAGCGCTGCATGGTCGACAGTCTGGAGAAATGGGAGGACGTCGCCCCGTTCGCTGACCGGCCATTCGGTCATCGTCCGGTCTGGGTGGGCTATGACCCGTCATTACGCGGCGACAGTGCCGGGTGCGTGGTTATCGCGCCGCCGGTGGTCGCCGGGGGCAAATTCCGCATCCTTGAGCGTCACCAGTGGAAAGGCATGGACTTCGCACAGCAGGCCGAATCTATCCGCGAGCTGACGCTGAAATATAACGTCGAGTACATCGGCATCGATGCGACCGGGCTTGGTCAGGGCGTCTTCCAGCTCGTGCGCTCGTTCTACCCCGCCGCGCGTGAAATCCGCTATACCCCGGAAATGAAGACCGCGATGGTACTGAAAGCCAAAGACACCATCACGCGCGGTTGTCTCGAGTATGACGTCGGCGCAACCGACCTCACGCAGTCGTTTATGTCCATCCGCAAAACCATGACCAGCAGCGGGCGCAGCGCCACCTACGAGGCCAGCCGCACCGAGGAAGCCAGTCATGCCGATCTCGCCTGGGCAACCATGCACGTCTTAATTAACGAGCCACTGACCGCCGCCAGCGGCCAGCCGTCATCCTCGATTATGGAGTTTTATTAATGAGCAAACGCAGCAAGAAAAACCCGTACACCGCGAAGCCACGCCAGCATACCGCCGCGCCCGCTCAGAGCATGGAGGCGTTCACCTTTGGCGAGCCGACGGCGGTGCTCGACCGGCGCGATATTCTCGATTACGTGGAATGCGTCGACAACGGCCAATGGTACGAGCCGCCGGTGAGTTTCTCAGGGCTGGCGAAAAGTATGCGAGCGGCGGTGCACCACAGCTCACCGATTTACGTGAAGCGTAATATTCTGGTGTCGACCTACATTCCGCACCCGAAATTATCCCGGCAGGACTTCAGCCGTTTTGTGCTCGATTTTCTGGTCTTCGGTAACGCCTTTCTCGAAATGCGCCGGAGCCTGAGCGGCAAGGCCGTCAAATTTGAAACCTCACCGGCCAAATACACCCGGCGCGGCGTCGAGGATGATGCTTACTGGTACATTCAGTCATTCGCGCAGGCGCATCAGTTCGCCCCCGGCTCGGTGTTTCACCTGCTGGAGCCGGACATAAATCAGGAACTCTACGGCCTGCCGGAATACCTGAGCGCCCTCAATTCAGCCTGGCTGAATGAATCCGCGACCCTGTTTCGCCGTAAGTATTACCAGAACGGGGCGCACGCCGGGTACATCATGTATGTGACCGACGCCGCGCAAAGCAGCACCGACGTCGAAGCGCTGCGCAAGGCAATGCGTGATTCGAAGGGGCTCGGGAATTTTAAGAACCTGTTTTTCTACGCGCCGAACGGCAAAGCTGACGGGATTAAAATTGTGCCGCTGAGCGAAGTCGCCACAAAGGATGATTTTTTTAACATCAAGAAAGTGAGCGCCGCCGATATGCTCGATGCACATCGCATCCCGTTCCAGCTCATGGGAGGCAAGCCCGAGAATGTCGGCTCACTCGGCGACGTTGAGAAGGTCGCGAAGGTCTTTGTACGGAACGAACTCAGCCCGTTACAGTCGCGCTTCATGGAGCTGAACGAATGGGCGGGCGAAGAGATTATCCGCTTTAAAAAATACTCACTCGAGCCCGAGGACGAGTAACGATCGCAGCCGCCGAAAGGCGGCTTTTTACTGCCCCGCATCAGACGCCCACAGCAACGCCACACGTCTACAATACACCGCGACACCTTACTGCTCACCCGCACAGGATACGACCTCACAGCGACGCGCTCAGACGCGAGAAAATAATTATCAGCACCACGCCGGGCGCGCAATGCTTTCCCCGCCACGCCTGCCCGCTTTAGGGGGCGGTTTTAATGCAGTTGCATGGCTTCTACATGCTGCATAAAGCCTATGCAATACAACTTACGACATCTGTTTCAAAACGAATGCAGTTTGATGCAACTAAATGCAACAATCACCCTTGAGGTTCTATCCGTATTGATACAAGATTCCTCATGACTTAGGGAACCTCCGTGCTTAATTCGATGGTTCGCACATTGGGAAGCTCAACGAGGAAGAAAATGACAAATAAAATCGAACCAATCCAAACATTATCACTGAGTTTTGACCCCGAGAATCCGCGATTTTACCGTCTTAATGACAAAGCTGGTTCTGAGGGAGTTGTAATATCAGAAATGCTTCAAGATGAAAGTGTTCAGGAACTTATGCTTTCAATTGGAGAACAAGACTATTTTCCGGGTGAGCCATTGCTGGTTGTTAGGGATGGTAAAAAAAATATTGTTGTAGAGGGAAACCGCCGCTTAGCGGCTGTAAAACTGCTCAACGGAGAAATAAAACCACCTAGCAAGAAGAATAAAAGTGTGCAGCTCATACGGGATGAGGCCACCTACAAGCCCAAAGAACTACCATGTATTGTGTATCAAACCCGCGAAGAAGTTTTGAGATACATTGGATATAGACACATTACTGGCGTAAAAGAATGGGACTCTCTCTCAAAAGCTAAATATCTTAAAGAGTTATATGAAACCTTCTATGAAGGAAAGAAAAAGAGTAAGGCTGACATACTTAAAAGCCTATCAAAGGAGATAGGCAGTAAACCATATTATGTAGGCATGCTTCTTACTGCATTACATCTTTATGAAGTTGCAGCTGAAGATGATTTCTTTGACTTACCTATGTCAGAGAAGGATGTTGATTTCTCATACATAACAACTGCTTTAGGTTATTCAAACTTGACTGAATGGCTTAATCTAGAAGATAGAAAGGATTTTGATTGTAACGAAATTGACGAAGAGAATCTTAAAAATCTCTTTGCCTGGTGCTTTGTTAGAGATCAACAAGGTAGAACAATTGTTGGGGAATCCCGCAGAATATCTGATTTAGCTACCATAGTTGAATACCCTCGAGCAATTGATAACCTGCTAAAATCATCTAATATAGATGAAGCATTTTTATATACCAATGGTCAAGAACAGGCACTTGATCAAGCGATCAATCTTGCCGAAACCAAATTAAGGGTTGTATGGGAAATGCTTCTCAGCACTCAGAAATTCTCATCTAACCATCAAGAAAGAGCATCGCAATTATTTGATATATCTAAACAAATTAGAAATCACATTGCGAATGCTATCAGGGATGAGGAAGATGACGAATGATTATTGGTTTAGATTCGCTCCCCAAGCTTGAACCGTATTTATGGGCGGACTTCTTGGAACTTAGGGCTTCAACTTCCATTGATAAGTCTTACAGCAAAGGAGAGTTATCAAGCTTAATGCGTGCTCAAGCAGTACCAGAAGCTAGAGATCTCAGTGAAAAGAGGTGGACTTACGCAGTTAATTTCATACGAAATAGGATGGCTATTTTTGGGAAAAGTTATCCCTTTAAATTATCGGATGACAGCGATACCGTTTTTATAAAAAAAACGGACCATAGCAAGCTAACTCCGGCTGAGAGCTTATATTTAGCATTACTTACATGTGCCAACATAAAATACATCACGCCTAAACGCAGAAAGCAAATAACCAACTCATTTGAGCAAATTAGTCTTCCCGTATTCAAGCAACTGATGCCTTCAGGTATGGTAATAAATCATTGCTGGGCAAATGCCGGAGCAAACGCTATCTATACCGGGCTTTTATATAATAAGATGATTCAGATTGCTAAAGATATTAGATGCAGACCGAACTTTGAGCCTGATGATTATGAGCCAGGCGATACGGGTGATGGTGGGATCGATATTCTAGCTTATCATCCTATGGGGGATGAAAGAGATTGTATTCCCGTTGCGATGGTACAATGTGGATGTTCGACAACTGAATGGGTTGCTAAGCAGTTTGAGGCTCACCCTAGTAAATTAGGTAACTTTTTACCAGTGAATCACGCATGGGCATCATACTATTTTCTGCCCCAAGACTTGCGAAAGGTAAATGGAAAATGGGCTCATAGAAACGATATCGGCCAAGTGATTTTCGTCGATCGCCTGCGTCTAATTAACCTAACCGCAAGCAATCGAACCATAAATCACAGCCAATACATATCGTATGTGAAGGAACTTATCGAAACGGAGTACGAAGAGGATTAATCCCACACATCAGGTAAATTTCTAGCCACCACTTCAAAAAGTGGTGGCGGAACAGCATTGCCCACAACCGTATATTTCATGTTCATTGAGGCAGCAGTAGTTTCAGGAAATCGTAGCTCATTAAATCCCTGCAACAACGAAGCTTCTCTATAGCTAAATCTACGAGCTGGCAGATCACTAACGAATCGCCATTCATCAGGGCCAAGCTTTTCAAGCTCTGGGCTCATTGGGTGTAATGGCATATGGCGAGGATTAGCAACAATCGTCTTAGAAATTTGCTCCCAACCTTGTCTACGGTTCCGAGATAGGTAGTACCAATGAAAGTCTGAGTCGTAGAACTCACCTTGTGGCCATTCAGGAAGATGACCGATAGCATCACGAATTGTAGTAAAAGGTTTCAAACCATCACCATGTGTCGGTGTAGGGAACTCATAATTTACACCAAGATCTTCCCTTACCCCCACGATGAAGATGCGCTTTCTGTCCTGCGGGACACCGTAATGAGAGGCGTTTAAAACTTGTGACTTAACTTTATATCCAGCCTCTGAAAATACCTTAAATTGATCTTGTAACAAATGTTCAAAATTACTTCTCACCATTCCAGAAACATTTTCAACTATGAATGCTTTAGGTTTGATTAAATTTAGTGCTCTTGCGAATTCAAGATATAAGGTATTGATTTTCCTATCAGCTTTACGAACACCACCTTGGCTAAATCCTTGACATGGATAGCAACCGACCAATAGCTCGGCAGAAGGAAATGATTCAATATTGGCAACACTTCCGAGGACGTAGTCAGTTTCTGGATGGTTTGCTAAATAGACATCACGCGCATAAGGCAAAATATCATTAGCCATAAGCACGCGAAAACCTGCGCTTAAAACCCCCGCATCTGAACCACCACAACCTGAAAACAACGAAACAACCGTTGGCATTAATGCCCTCCTCCTAACCGACTGCGCATTATAACTGAAGCAGGCATGCTGAAAAGATAGTTTTTATAGACAGCTATAATGCCCTGTTTGAGTGATGATGGCCACATCATTCAAAAAAAACCCTCCCATTCACGCAACAAACTAAATTTGAAAGATTTTTCAGCAAAATTGACCGTTGCGCCACGCGCCAGCGCCTGAAGTTCCCATCTCAGCGCCGTGATGCCATGCTGAGCCAGTTCGAAGCGGATACGCGGCATCTGCTCCCGTTCAGCTTTCGTCATCCTTCCTGATGGTGCAATCTGATTCGGTTTCAACGGCTCACCGCTTCTTTGCTGCCGCATTGGTTTCGGCGCATCATGCCCTAGTGCGCCCCTAAGCACCGTCATGACTTCCGGGTCATCCCATGCGACAACTCCGCTATCAACCAGATTTAACACCGCTGCGGCGTGCTCAGACGGTGTAGGCGTCATAACTGGCTTATCACCAGCGGTGAGCTTTCCACAGTTATTGACAGGACTCCGAGGCGCGGTGATACCGCTTTTTAAAGCCAAAGGCTCAACGGCCAAAATCTTTGGAACTATGCGCCAGTCTGCTGACCGGGTAACGTGAATGTGATTAGCGCCGATATGCGGGGCATAAATCCCAACGATACGCTCGATGTCTTCTTCGTAGTCGTTGACCTCATCAGTCACGTTGCGGGCCACCCTGACGGTCTGGCTGTCGCGTGGCACATTCGCCCCACCCTGCGCAGCGATGTATAAATCAAACTCTCCTTCATCGGCAGCAGCACGAGCCGCTTCGACGCGCTCGTCAAATTCCGAAGCGATACTGACGCCACGAGGCAGTTTGCGCAGCTCGCGATAAGCGCCCATTGTCGGCAATCCAATCGGTTTGAATTGAGGAATGCGCCACGTCGACGCCCACGCCGTTACAGCGGCAGCGGTATCCTGTAGTGGTTTGCCAGTATCATGGTCGAGTTGGCCATCGAGGGCGTAACCGTCGATATTTTTTGCGATGTACTTCGCGATATAGCCCGCAGCACCCCCCTGATTGAGATGCTTCGCCTGAAAGCGCTGTTTCGCAGCGCCCCGCTCGTCACCATCCTCTTTCAGGGCATAGCGGCGCATGATGTCGGTAATTTCTTTGCGCTGGCCGGGTTTGCAAAACAGCATCATGTGCCAGTGTGGCGTGCCGTCATGATGCGGCTCAACCACGCGCATTCCGTAAACCTGTAAATCGTTATCCTTAAACGCCGTTCGCATCAGGCTCCAGATGTGGCACAGATAGCGCTGCGTATCTTTCGGGGTGTACGCCTCATCATTCCAGCCATGATTAAGCTGAACGGTTTTACTTTGTCCTTTGCCGACCTGACGAGTCGGGTGATATTTCGACGGTGCGGTCAGTGTGATAAACATCCCGACATCACCCTCATTGGCGGCATAACGCTCGATACCGGCGATGGTATTCATCAGCTCCATACGGCGGATCTCAGGGTTTGAAATACTCCCCATCACCTTACTAATGAGATCGATACGCTCACCGGTGACTTTATTCTCGAGCTCGCAGGATTTCAGGTATTCGAGGTTAGCCAGACGGCGAGAATGCACGTCACGGATGGCGCTTTTGCTGGCATACGGTGAGCGGTCTTTATTCACTTCACCAGCGGCAATTAACAGCGATTCATGCCAGCGCATACGCTGCGCCTTAAACTGGTTAATCCACCACTCGTCATTGATGAGACGCGCCACGGCGGAAAATGCCTGGCGGATTGTCATCTGACCTTTGCGGTATTTCTTCCAGAAGAGCGGCGTGATATTGAATGCACGCGCCGCGCCAGCGACATGACCATAAAGGTGAGCCTGCGCCTCATCAGTAAACAGCGATTCTTTGCCGTCGTGCGCTTCCGCCCAGGCATCGCTTAATTCCTCATACATGATGAAAAGCTGCGCGGCGATGCGGGCCGCGAATTTCTTCAGATCTTTGTCATTCATTCCCGGCAGTCGGGCGTAGTTCTCGCGCTCGGTCAGGAACAGCAGAGAGGCATCAGCATTCATTTCGTTACGCTGATTGACGCGCTCGATGCGCGGCCATAACCGTCGCAGGAATGTCGACTTGAGGAAATAAAGCCCATGCACCGGGCTTTTGTTCCGGCGGATGTAGTCATAGCGTGAGGTAAAGAGCGAGCTCAGGAAATATGGCAGGTAGTCAATCTTTGATAAAACGCCTTGCACCTGACGCTGTTCGTCACGTGTAAGGGGTCTCTCGCGCCCGATAGCTTCGCGGGGCGCGTTGAACGGGTAAGCACCGACAAACGGCTCGCCGGTGCTTTTGGAAAATGGCGGTGGAGGTGTTGGGGCGCTACGCCCCATTCTTTCAGCGGCCATTAACGCCAAACGCCTCCGAACATGCCTGACCGACTCGCTCAATCTGCGCCGCCAGCTCGCCGAAAGCACGTGCCTCGCCCGTTAATGCATCATGCAACATCAGGCTTGTAACGAGCTGATCCAACTTAGTGTAATAGCCGACGACATCCAGCCATTCATTACCGGCATTTTTCCCGGTTTTGGCTATTTTCTTCTCCTGCAAAATAAACTGAAACGGGTCGCTGGTGACGACATAGCGGTCGCCAATCTCGATGCGAATGCTCATGCCTGCCCCCGGTAGTGTCTGGCGGTGGCTTCCAGAAGCGACTGACAATGAACACAACGCAGAGCTGTCGGGTGGGCGGCACGACGTTCAGCCGGAATTGACCGGTCACAATCAACACAAACCAAAACAGCAGCGCCACCCGATTTCAGACGTGCGGCATCGACATGGCGGGCCAGTGATTCGGCCTGTAGCTCCTGAACGTGATCCATATAATCTGGCATTGTCCTGACTCCTTTATGCATTCAGCTTGTTGAGCTCAGCCCGACAGGCGGCGCTCAACTCTTCGATTAATGTGGCAAACTCATCAAAACTGGTTATCTGCTTTAAATAGATGGCGCGTTTAAGAAGCAAATTGACCATGTCCGACAAGAGATTTAATTGGTTCGCGTAGATAGCAATAACAGCCTCTATTTTTTCGCCGGTGCCTTTATCGCGTTTAATATCCTTCAGCGCTAAATCACCGTTATCCATTACGCTGACCTTTAGCCAGTTATTCAGTAATACGGACTTGTGCGTAGCCATTAGCAGCACTCCCCACGCAACAGCCCTGCATTATGAAACTGCGTTGACTCCTGACTAAGTAACTCGACAATCTCCACCTTGTTCAGCTCACGCTCGGCGATGTGGCGAATCAGCCCATCCAGGCGAGATGAAAATCGGGTCGCTGCATCCGCCTGCGCCTCAGCTCTGGCCTGCTGTAACAACAAAGAGAACTTAGCGCACTGCTTTCCTGTTTTAGTCATAACGACTTTCTCCAGATAAAAGGAAGCCCCGCACAATCAAGTGCGTTAAAAACACGGGTAATTAATTAATGCAGATATTGCTCGGGCTTAACCGATGTCAAAATTGTTGGAGCATGTTCAAACAAGCTGAATAATTCACGCAATGCGCGAAATAACTTCTCGCGCCAATAACATGAATCCTCATCAATACGCCAGTAAGGCTGATTAAATTCTTTCTCGGTTAAACCGGCATGCATAAATAAACTGCGACGCTGGCTGACAGTTAAATAACTGATGTAGGCAATTTCACTCGCCCCCACCTGACGACGTTTTGAAAATGCTGCACGCAGCTCATCAATCGCACAGGCCAGACGTTCACGGTCCACATCACACATCTCTTCAAATCGCATAGTCGCGTGGCGCTGTTTTAACTGCGCATGGAAACAGACGGTCAGGCGCTCGCGTTCCATCATCTTGTTATAGAAATCGCAGCTTTCCTGCCAGCGCGGCGCAGCAAGATATCGACCAACCAGACCACGCAAACCTTCCGGCTGCTGAGCAACCACACCGAGAGTCATCACAGCCATTTCCATAACCTCCGGGTTTTCATGAAGGTGATAGCCATACCGATCACACTCGGCTTGCGGGTGCGGATAATGATGCCTTTACGGCCGCGACCGTGGGTGATGGTGAAATTAATCGGGGTCAGGTTCTGCTGGTTACGCAAAAGCTGGGCAATGCAACGAGGCTCTTTCATAGTTAGAGCCCCATCCACAAAAGCCAAGCGTCACGTTGTTCAGGCGGGCGATTATAATAGGCCTCGCGAACCCCTCGATTAAATTCCGGCACATATACCAACTTGTCACCAGCGCGAGCATTTGGCTTTGCTGGATCGCGAAGCTCAATAATTGGCAGCTTGTTAGCTTTAAGCATTTCAACCACTGCGGTGCGTGGTTTTCCTAGCAATTCCGCGAATTTATCAGGATGAACCGCATCTAGCGGATACTGGATTAAGTATTCTTTTGCTTCCATCGTTAAACCCTCATTTTTGCGCTGCCGCCGTGGTCTGGTGGCGACTTCGTGCTAACCTTTCAAGATCCAGCCCTTTAGAAACCGCTTGAGAACGCTCACGGCGGCTGGTTTTATGCCCCAAAAGGTTCTGAATGAATGACCTTTCCGGGGTGAATATAGTCATTGAGTCAGGACCATGTCAAATGAATCTTGCACAGAAGCTACGTGCCATAAGGAAAGCTGAGGGATTAACTCAAGCTAAATTCTGCGAAATCAGCGGGATTGCATTAGGAACATTAAAAAACTACGAAGGTGGTCATCAAGAACCCGGCATACAAGTTGTAATGCAAGTAACTAACTCGAAGCAGTTTGAAAAATATACGCTTTGGCTAATGACAGGTAATACCGCCCCGCAAGCTGGTCAAATCTCACCGGCTTTCGCACACATTGGGCAAGATCCAACAAAATCAGGCCAATCCGAAAAACAGACTGGCTAACACTATATAAACATTACATTTTCACTATTTGTTACCAAGACGAGATAAACAGTGCCGGAGGGCTTTCTTATGTCAATTAAGAAGCTCGATGATGGTCGCTATGAAGTGGACATTAGACCGCGCGGGCGCGAAGGACGTCGCATTCGCCGGAAGTTTGATAGAAAGGCCGAAGCTGTTGCGTTTGAGCGTTACACGCTGGCAAATGCAAGCCAAAAAGAATGGGCAGGGCAACGGGCTGATCGCCGTTTGCTGACTGAATTGCTGCAGGTGTGGTGGCAGTATCACGGGCAGAACCATGAACACGGTAAGAAGGAATTTAATCACCTGCTGAAGACGATTAACACCCTAGGCGATATGCCCATCAATAGGCTGAGTAAACGAATTTTGATGGATTATCGTTCCGCCCGGCTGAGTGATGGCATCAGCGCATCAACAATTAATCGTGATATGTACCGTTTTTCAGGCATGTTCACGAAGCTGATCCAGTTGGAGGAAATGAGAGGAGAGCATCCGGTCCACGGTTTGCCACCACTGGCGGAAACCAACCCAGAAATGACGTTCCTGGAAAGGTTTGAAATAGGCAAATTGCTAGATGCATTAAGCGGCGACGCTCGCCTGATAGCATTACTTGGCATAAGTACAGGTGGACGCTGGTCAGAATTGGTCACGTTAAAACCTTCTCAGGTGGTCAATTGCCGCATTACGTTCCTGAAAACGAAAAACGGGAAAAAGCGTACGGTACCGATATCGCCAGAATTGGAAAAAATGATTAAGAAGGAGGCAAGCGCGAAGTTGTTCAAAGTGGACTATGAGAAATTCTGCAAGGTGCTGCGGATGGTTAAGCCAGACATCCCGCCAAATCAGGCAACGCACATCCTGCGCCACACCTTCGCAAGTCATTTTATGATGAACGGAGGGAACATAATTGCGCTTCAGCAAATACTGGGCCACGCGAACATACAGCAAACGATGGTTTATGCGCATCTGTCGCCAGATTATCTACAAAATGCTGTTGCATTAAATCCGCTGGCCGGTGGTGTTTCGTTGTAAGAGGTTGAGTGACCCCGAGTGTCCACATCGTGTCCACACTTGGGAAACCATGAGACCCTTCAAGACCTTTGCAGCTTTTTCTAAGTGGCTGTTTTCACTTAGATTGAGAGGTAAGTTATTGATAAAAAAAACCCCCTCATCATGAGGGGGAAGACAGGGATGGTGTCTATGGCAAGGAAAACAGGGTTTATTACTGGTTACTACGGGTATTGCTACTACTGGACAGCATTAAGACTGAACCTTTTTGCATCCGGGCAACCTCGCGCAACTGATCCATTCGTTGCTGGTGTCGTTCATTTAAAACCGCTTGCTGGTCAGGCGTTAACAGGCGATACATCTGGTTGCGAACCCGGGCCATTTCGACCTGGCGGACAACCTGTTCCTGCGCCATTTTCTCTGCCTGAACACGGACAGCGTTTTCATCAAATTTGTCTGCGGTGACAAGCTTATGCATTGTCTCCATTTCGCTAACATTAACCGGCGGCTGTTGTCTTCGAGCCTGTTGCATAAGATCCCGCATCTGCTGACGCTGATCTTCGGTTAAACTTATGCCGTCAAACATATGGCTCTGATGACTGCCTTGCGTCGCCCCGTCATTCGGGGTCCAGTTAACGCTGGTAACGACTTCAGCGGCCTGGCTATTCGCACTTAGCGCCAGCGTTGAGGCCATGACGGCAGCGATAACATTGCGCATCAATTGCTCCCAAGTACGTTTGTTTCGCGATTCAACGAGAGCCAGTCTACGATTCAGGCTGCAAACATGCGTCAGGGGGTGTAAAACAACGTAAAGTCATGGATTAGCGCGCCTTGATGACGTAATTTCTGCCTCGGAGGTATTTAATCAATGAATAAAATCCTGTTAGTTGATGATGACCGGGAGCTCACCTCCCTGTTAAAGGAGCTGCTCGACATGGAAGGCTTCAATGTACTGGTTGCCCATGATGGGGAACAGGCATTGGCGCTTTTGGATGACAGCATCGACCTGCTTTTGCTCGACGTAATGATGCCAAAGAAAAATGGCATTGATACCCTTAAAGAGCTTCGCCAGACACACCAGACACCGGTCATTATGCTGACCGCACGCGGCAGCGAATTAGATCGCGTCCTCGGCCTTGAGCTGGGCGCAGATGACTATCTGCCTAAACCGTTTAACGACCGTGAACTGGTCGCCCGTATTCGCGCGATTCTGCGCCGTTCCCACTGGAGCGAGCAGCAGCAATCCAGTGAAAACAGTTCACCGAACCTCGAAGTCGATTCCCTGAGCCTCAATCCTGGCCGTCAGGAAGCCAGCTTCGATGGCACCACCCTGGAACTGACGGGCACCGAATTCACGCTGCTGTACCTGCTGGCGCAACATCTCGGCCAGGTGGTTTCTCGTGAACATTTGAGCCAGGAAGTGCTGGGTAAACGCTTAACGCCGTTTGACCGCGCTATCGACATGCACATTTCCAACCTGCGCCGTAAGCTGCCGGAACGGAAAGACGGTCATCCGTGGTTTAAAACCCTGCGTGGTCGCGGCTATCTGATGGTGTCCGCTTCATGATAGGAAGTTTGACCGCTCGCATCTTTGCCATTTTCTGGTTAACCCTGGCACTGGTGCTGATGCTGGTATTGATGTTGCCCAAACTCGATTCACGCCAGATGACGGAACTGCTCGATAGCGAGCAGCGCCAGGGCTTGATGATTGAGCAACATGTTGAAGCCGAACTGGCGAACGATCCGCCCAACGATTTAATGTGGTGGCGCCGTCTGTTTCGCGCTATCGACAAATGGGCGCCTCCGGGACAACGCCTGCTGCTGGTAACCAGCGAAGGCCGCGTGATCGGCGCAGATCGCAATGAAATGCAGATCATTCGTAACTTTATCGGCCAGTCTGATAATGCCGATCATCCGCAGAAAAAACGCTATGGGCGCCTCGAAATGGTCGGTCCCTTCTCCGTTAGAGACGGGGAGGATAACTACCAGCTGTACCTGATTCGCCCGGCAAGCACCTCGCAATCCGATTTCATTAACCTGCTGTTTGACCGTCCGCTGTTGCTGCTGATTGTCACCATGCTGGTGAGTTCACCGCTGCTGTTATGGCTGGCGTGGAGCCTCGCCAAACCTGCCCGTAAGCTGAAAAATGCCGCCGATGAGGTCGCCCAGGGCAACCTGAGACAGCATCCGGAACTGGAAGCCGGGCCGCAGGAATTTTTGGCTGCGGGTTCCAGCTTTAACCAGATGGTGACCGCGCTGGAAAGAATGATGACCGCCAACCAGCGTCTGCTTTCTGATATCTCCCACGAACTGCGCACGCCGTTAACACGTCTGCAGCTAGGTACTGCTCTGCTACGCCGTCGTACCGGCGAGAGCAAAGAACTGGAGCGTATCGAAATGGAAGCGCATCGTCTGGACAGCATGATCAACGACCTGCTAGTGATGTCGCGCAATCAGGCGAAAAACGCCCTGGTGAGCGAAAATCTGAAGGCCAATCAGCTGTGGGGAGAAGTACTGGACAACGCCGCCTTTGAGGCAGAACAGGTCGGCAAATCCTTCACCGTTGAATACCCGCCTGGCCCGTGGCCGCTGTACGGTAACCCGAATGCGCTGGAAAGTGCGTTTGAGAATATCGTGCGTAACGCCCTGCGCTATTCGCACACCAAAATCTCGGTCAGCTTCTCGGTAGATAAAGACGGTATCACCATTAACGTGGATGATGACGGCCCGGGCGTTAGCCCTGAAGACAGAGAACAGATTTTCCGTCCGTTCTACCGCACCGATGAAGCCCGCGATCGCGAATCCGGCGGCACCGGTCTGGGTCTGGCGATTGTCGAAACCGCTATCCAGCAGCATCGCGGCTGGGTGAAGGCAGATGACAGCCCGCTGGGCGGCTTACGTCTGACCCTGTGGCTGCCATTGTACAAACGAGGTTAAGGGATGTGTGGGGGAAATTATTTCCCCCACAGCCGCCGCGAATTATCTTCAATCTGCCCATTCAGACGCCGCTTCTGCATGGTTCGCGTCCAACTCACCGACAATCCTGCCGCCGACAGCAGCCGACGATACTGTTCATCGTCATACGGCGTGTACCACGCAATCGCCGCTGCGTCATATACCGACACATCGCTTAAGCGTGACACCAGTTCCAGCGGCTGTTCCGTCGAGACCTTTCCCGCCACAATAACCCGATACAGCCAGCCCATTTTGCCGCTGCTCTGCATCTGCGAAGACAAGTCGCTGATACCGAAGTGATAATTGAGCTTGAAGCACGGCGAACGGGGCTGCGTGACCTGAATCAACGCCTCACCCCAGCGATAGATGTCACCGATAAATACGGTCTTTTCCGTCATCCCGATCGTGGAGAGATTCTCGCCAAACGCCGAGGCGCAGAACAGGTCTGCCTGTTCGGGAAATTCCCGCGCCCACTCGGTATAATGCTCACGGGGATAGTGGCACAGCGCGCGGTCCGGCCCGCCGTGAATTTTCTTTTCCGCCTGCTCATCGCCCACCAGACCCCGGTCAGTGAGTTCCAGCTCGCCATCGACCTGCCGTTTTGCAATCGCGCTGGGACGGCTACCGTCATACTGCCGCACGCTGCCCGTAAACACGTCCATCGGATATCGCATCTTCCCTCTCCTGCTCTTAAGACTCATCTTCGCTATTTTTGCACGTATTCTGCGCAAAATGCGACAGGCATAAAAAAACCCTGCTGAATCAGCAGGGTTTATTTTCAGCAGCCCGAAAGCCGCGAGACAGGCGTTAACTTTGCCGTCTTATTTTTTAGCCGCGAAACGTGCCGCTGCTTCGTCCCAGTTCACCACGTCCCAGAAGGCTTTGATGTAGTCCGGGCGACGGTTCTGGAATTTCAGATAGTAAGCATGTTCCCACACGTCCAGGCCCAGGATTGGGAAACCGGAAGTGCCAGAAATTGCTTCACCCATCAGCGGGGAATCCTGGTTAGCGGTAGACACAACAGCCAGTTTGCCGTCTTTCAGTACCAGCCACGCCCAGCCGGAACCGAAACGGGTGGCAGCGGCTTTCTCGAACTCTTCTTTGAATTTCTCAACGGAGCCGAAGGTGCTTTCGATAGCCGCTTTCAGGTCGCCCTGCAGAGTGGTACCGGTTTTCAGGCCTTTCCAGAACAGGCTGTGATTAGCGTGGCCGCCGGCGTTGTTACGCAGAACGGTTTTCTTGTCTGCTGGCAGCTGATCCAGTTTAGCGATCAGTTCTTCAACCGGCAGATTAGCGAATTCTGGCAGGCTTTCCAGCGCCGCATTGGCGTTGTTCACGTAGGCCTGGTGGTGTTTAGAGTGATGGATTTCCATCGTCTGCTTGTCAAAGTGCGGCTCAAGGGCATCGTACGCGTACGGAAGGGATGGCAGTGTATAACTCATATTCATCTCCAATTATCATCGGGCGGCAGAGGTGTTACGCCGCGTAAGCAGTTGGTCCATTATAGTTAATTAAATGATATTGAAAATGCTTATCAATGCCGTAATTTTAATAAGGTTATAACTTTTGGTGATGTGGCAGAATTTGTGAGCCCGCTCAAGGGGAACACGCGCTTTTTGCCAGGTCTGCGCTTTCCACGGCAGCGGCCCGAAGGTTAATCAACTGGCTGATTTTTATACTCCGTGCTTCAGATGAAAGAATCATCGATGTAAAACATGAGGGTAAAAAATGAGTCACGCGATTACGATGGGTATTCTTTGGCATTTGATAGGTGCGGCCAGTGCAGCCTGTTTCTATGCCCCATTCAAGAAAGTTAAAAATTGGTCCTGGGAAACGATGTGGGCTATTGGTGGTTTTGTTTCATGGCTGATCCTGCCCTGGTCAATCAGCGCCATGCTGTTGCCAGATTTCTGGGCATACTTCGGTTCTTTTAATGCCTCTACGCTGCTGCCAGTGTTCCTGTTCGGTGCCATGTGGGGGATCGGTAACATCAATTACGGCCTGACCATGCGCTACCTCGGCATGTCGATGGGCATCGGGATCGCTATCGGCATCACGCTGATTGTCGGCACCCTGATGACGCCTATCATCAATGGTCAGTTTGATGTGTTGATTGGCACCCAGGGCGGGCAGATGACGCTGTTGGGCGTGCTGGTGGCGGTTATCGGCGTGGGCATTGTTACTCGTGCCGGGCAGCTAAAAGAACGCAAGATGGGCATCAAGGCTGAAGAGTTCAATCTCAAGAAAGGTTTGATCCTGGCGGTAATGTGCGGGATTTTCTCCGCAGGTATGTCATTTGCGATGAATGCCGCTAAACCGATGCATGAAGCCGCCGCCGCTCTCGGCGTCGATCCGCTGTACGTCGCCTTGCCAAGCTATGTCGTTATTATGGGCGGCGGCGCGGTTATTAACCTCGGCTTCTGTTTCATCCGTCTTGCCACCAAATCAAATCTGTCGATAAAAGCGGACTTCTCGCTGGCAAAACCGATGATCATCGGCAATATCCTGTTTTCTGCGCTTGCCGGTCTGATGTGGTATTTGCAGTTCTTCTTCTATGCCTGGGGCCACGCGCGCATCCCGGCACAGTATGACTACATGAGCTGGATGCTGCACATGAGCTTCTACGTGCTGTGCGGTGGCGTAGTGGGTTTAATTCTGAAAGAGTGGAACAATGCCGGACGCCGCCCGGTGGGTGTATTGAGCCTGGGTTGCGTGGTAATTATCATCGCTGCAAATATCGTGGGCTTAGGCATGGCTAACTGATTACGCGACCCTTTTATGCCGATGACGCCACTGCCCTGGCGTCATCCCCACTTCCCGGTTAAAAACCACTGAAAAATAGTTACTGTCCTCAAAGCCGCAGTGCATAGCGATTTCTCCGATCATCAATTCAGAATGACCCAGCAGATACTGCGCATGGCAGATACGCAGCTGACGCAGATAATGGTTGATGGTCATCCCGGTCTGACTACGAAACTGCTGACGCAGCGCCCGTTCGCTACAGGCCTGTTGTTCACAGAAACTATCCAGGGCAAAAGGCCGGTTCAGACTACCCGCCAGCGCGGTGAGCAGTTTATCGAGCAGTGCCTCGCTTTCGGTAGCGGCCAGGTTATCGGTGGCGTAGCGATGCCGGCGTAAGGTCATGACCAGCTGGGCAAATAACAACTCAGCCATCTCGTTCGCATCGCTACAGGCTTTATGACTCTCCTGCTCAAGCGCGGTAATCACCTGTCGCGCCTGAGTCATGCCGCTGCTGCCGATTCGCCAGTGCGGCGTCCAGTTCATCCCGTTCAGGCCAGGAATGTGCGCCGCCCAGTCGACGTTAAGTTTCAGCCGCTCCGGACAATAAATAATGTTCTGCAAAACCAGGTCGTTCACCGAGGCGTAGGAGTGTTTGTCCTCGGCGCGAATGTAGAACAAATCGCCGCGGGTGATGCGATACGGACGATCGTTAAGGATGTGCAAACCATTGCCGCGCCACACCAGCACCAGCTCACAAAACTCATGGGTATGCTCCGCAAAGACATTTTGCGGATAGCGATCGGCCACCGCCACCGCCTGCTGCGGATTGGCAAAAAAATCCGCTTTTCTCAGAATCAAAGGATACGTCACTCCGGCACCTCAAATGCAGAATCACCGGTTAGTATTCACTACTTCAGGATAAAAAACGGTGATTGTGTTCTCGAATATGTCATCGCACCGGACACCTCCCGTACAAAATATATAAAATTTAAATGAATAAGTTTTTAAAACAGCGCCACCAATATTAATCAAACCACAATATGTTATTAACGGAACAGCGATTGACTTATTTTCATCATTCAACGCAAGATCGCGACGCAAGGAATCTCACATCAAAGGAAAAATGATGCAATTAAAATTAAAGACCCTCTCTTTATTAGCCCTCACTTTTATTTCAACAATATCTCACGCACAGGTCATTAGCGAATATGTTTTTACGCAAAATGGCGGTGATTTAAATAATATCAAATCAACTATTGCCGACGTCAATGAACCCTTACGGGTACAAAGCTATGACCGCGCCTTTAATGCCGTCGGCCATATTTACAGCTGTACGGCAACCTGGCTGGGTGACGATGGTGAGTGGGTATATATTCTCGCCGCTGCCCACTGCAATGGGGCCACAAAAGATGTTAGCAACACGGGTTATAATTTCTATGCCGATGACGACAAGACCGTTATTGCCAGCGGGGGAACAGTTTATACGGTTCCAGAGCGCAACCACCGCCCGGCAGGCTACGGCGGCGCCTCAACCGACCTGGAAATCCTGAAGTTGAAAAAAGTGGCCGACTACCGCGATAAAAACGGCAAGAAGGTCGTGAAGCCTGTCCTGTATGACGGCAACGAAGAAAAGGGTAAACCGGTTCAGTTTGTGGGTTATGGCCTTTGGGGCGTCAACGTCACGGAAAATGAAACCTATGGTCCGAAATCCGGACAGCGTCGCATGACCAGCATGAGCGTAATCGACAGTATTTTTGAGATGAATCATGGTATTGGCGCGGGCTATGAACCGGTAAAAGAGAGCGCAAAATGGGGACGCACAGCCCCTGGAGACAGTGGTTCAGCCTGGTGGCAAACTCATCAGGGTATTAAAACCATTATTGCGGTCACCAATGGCGGGGCAGCACGCAGCAGCACCGGGGCACGTATCTCTCAGTACATTGACTGGATCAAATCAGTGTATCCAGAGGTTGACGTCCTGTCAGAGCATGCCTTCAACTGGAGCGATAATGGCCATAAAGGTACCCTCGGCACGCTTTACCAATATGACAATCCTTATAACGGCGATAAAGAATATTTTATGCTGCAAAACGTCGGTAAAGATGGCCGCTACTGGTACTTCCCGACCAATAAAAACAATAATGGCAACTGGGTTTATTTAGGCACCGACAAAAAAGCAGCACTGGAGAATATTAAAACACTTCAATCTTTCAAAGACTGGAGTGCAAATGGTCATAAGGGCGTCGCGGGCGATATCTATATTTATTACAACCCGTACAACCATGCGACTGAACTGTTCCAGCTGAAACATGATGGTCAATACTGGTATTTCCCGACCAACAAGAAAAGCAATAAAGATTGGGAATACTTAAAAGACGTCAAGTTTTAAACTCCATTAATTAAACGCACCACAATAACAAGCCCATGAGTCTCATGGGCTTGTTATTGCAATTGGGTGTCGCGCCCCTGACGAATATCGCGCGGCGACCAGTTAAACTCGCGGCGGAAAAGCGTTGAAAAGTGGTTACTGTCGCCAAAACCACAGCGAAATGCGATATCAGTGACGCTTTCGTCACTGTGACGCAACAGGTGGCGCGCTTTGGTCAAACGAATACGGTTGAGATAACGCTGCGGTGTCATACCGGTGTGCTGCTTAAGCTGGCGGTGCAGCGTGCGCAGCGAGAGTGAAAAACGGTCCGCCACCGCTTCCCAGCACACTTCATCGGCGAAATTGTCTTCCAGCCACGCCATCAGCAAATTCAGACGCGCATCGTTATTGGTTGCCTCCGCCGCCAGACTGCCCTTTCGCAAATGCACCAACAGCTGCATAAACAGAATTTCACGATTGGCGATGGTGTGCATGTCGTCCCCGCTATCTAGCGTTTCCATCTGCTGTACCACCTGGCGCACCTGCTGCAACACCGTCTGATTTACCCGCCAGTGCGACGGATACACGCCGTCCTGCTCCTGCGGCAACAGCTGCTCCAGGCCAGACAGAAAGCGGAACGCGTCAGGGGAACGGTACAACACGTTCGTCAGGCACAGGTTGTCGGTGTGCTCGTACAGATGGCGGTCGTGATCGCGCACGAAGCACACCGTCCCGCCGGTGATGGTGTAAGGCTGGCCGTTGAACACATGAATACCGGTGCCATGTTCGACGATCACAATCTCATGAAAATCGTGGTGGTGCTCAGGGAACTCCGCTTGTGGCAGCCGTGGCTCAATGGCAACAGGTGCATGTCCTGACGGAAAAAAATCCATGCTGTGCAGTACGGTCATAATGGCCCCACGAGATGAGAAAAGTTATCAGGATAATAAGCACCCCCCGCCATTCTCACCTTGAATTTTTGACAGCAAAGCGCGCAAACCCTGTCCGTTTTTCAAGAAACGACCGGAAAAATCAGGAAATGAGTTCAGCGTCACACCCGCATGAGACGGGCTCATTACTGGAAAGTGTGATGCCTCTCACGTTCATCTTTGCTTTCTTGCCAGCCGCCATTTTCCGCTGTCAGTAGTGAGAAGGTCGACACGCTGGCACTCCTTCAGACTGTCCGCAATGACTATCAGAAGGACCCTGCCATGAGTTTTCGCCATTGTGTGGCGGTTGATTTAGGCGCCTCCAGCGGGCGCGTCATGCTGGCCAGTTACGACCGCCAAAAACGGACCCTGGCACTGCGTGAGATCCACCGTTTTATGAATACGCTACAGAAAGTGGACGGCACAGACTGCTGGGATATCGACAGTCTTGAAGCCGAGATCCGTTGTGGGCTGAAGAAAGTATGCGATGACGGCATTCTTATCGACAGCATCGGCATCGACACCTGGGGCGTGGATTTTGTGCTGCTGGATAAGGACGGCCATCGCGTTGGCCTGCCGGTGTCCTACCGCGACAGCCGCACCCAGGGCGTAATGCAGCGTGCAGAAACGCAGCTCGGCCGCGCCGACATCTATCGCCGCAGCGGCATTCAGTTCCTGCCGTTTAACACCCTGTACCAGTTCCGCGCGTTATCCGAACAACAGCCTGATGTGCTGGCGAATATCGCCCATGCGCTGCTGATCCCTGACTATTTCAGCTATCGCCTGACCGGCAAAATGAACTGGGAATACACCAACGCAACCACCACCCAAATGGTGAACATCAACACCGACAACTGGGATGAAGACCTGCTCAACTGGGCGGGCGCACCGCGCGACTGGTTCGGCACGCCGACGCATCCTGGTAACGTCATCGGGCACTGGATTTGCCCGCTGGGGAACCAAATCCCGGTGGTCGCCGTCGCCAGCCACGATACCGCCAGTGCGGTGATCGCCTCCCCGCTGGAGGGCAAACACGCGGCCTATCTCTCTTCCGGAACCTGGTCGTTGATGGGCTATGAAAGCAAAACGCCGTGTACCAGCGACATCGCATTGGCGAACAACATCACTAACGAAGGCGGCGCAGAAGGCCGCTATCGGGTGCTGAAAAACATCATGGGCCTGTGGCTGCTGCAACGGGTACTGAAAGAGCAAAACATCAGCGATATCGCGGCATTAGTGGCCCAAACGCAGAAACTGCCCGCCTGCCAGTTCGTGATTAACCCGAACGATGACCGCTTTATCAACCCGGACAACATGAGCCTCGAAATTCAGGCCGCCTGTCGCGACAGCCACCAGCCGGAGCCGCAAAGCGCCGCCGAACTGGCACGCTGCATTTTCGACAGCCTGGCGTTGCTGTACGCCCGTGTGCTGCACCAGCTCTCAGACCTGCACGGCCACGCTTTTTCACAGCTACACATCGTCGGCGGTGGTTGCCAGAACGCACTGTTGAACCAGCTTTGTGCCGATGCCTGCGGGATCACCGTCACCGCCGGGCCAATTGAGGCCTCTACGCTGGGCAATATCGGCGTGCAGCTGATGACCCTCGATGAACTCAGTAACGTTGACGAATTTCGCAAGGTGGTGCGCAGCAACTACGCGCTTACCACCTTTAACCCGGATCCGAACAGTGAAATTGCCCGCTATGTCGCGCAGTTTCAGCCACAACAGACCAAGGAGCTTTGCGCATGACCACTCAACTTGAACAAGCCTGGGAACTGGCAAAACAACGTTATGCCACCGTGGGTGTCGACGTCGAGGAGGCCCTGCGTCAACTCGACCGTTTGCCCGTCTCGATGCACTGCTGGCAGGGCGATGACGTTGGCGGGTTTGAAAACCCAGGCGGCGCATTAACGGGTGGTATTCAGGCAACCGGCAACTACCCGGGCAAAGCGCGTAATGCCACCGAACTGCGTGCCGATCTGGAACAGGCTCTGAGCCTGATCCCTGGTCCGAAACGCCTGAACCTGCACGCGATTTATCTGGAATCAGAAACCCCGGTTGGCCGGAATGAAATCAAACCGGAACATTTTAAGAACTGGGTAGAGTGGGCCAAAACCAACAAGCTGGGGCTGGATTTCAACCCGTCCTGCTTCTCACACCCAATGAGCGCCGACGGCTTCACCCTGGCCCACGCCAACGATGAAATCCGCCAGTTCTGGATTGACCACTGCAAGGCCAGCCGCCGCGTATCAGCTTATTTCGGCGAACAGTTGGGCACGCCATCGGTGATGAACATCTGGATCCCGGACGGCATGAAAGACCTGACCGTCGACCGTTTCGGCCCGCGTCAGCGCCTGATGAACGCGCTGGATGAAATCATCAGCGAAAAACTGAGCCCGGCGCACCACATCGACGCCGTAGAAAGCAAGCTGTTCGGCATTGGTGCTGAGAGCTACACCGTCGGTTCCAACGAGTTCTACATGGGTTACGCCACCAGCCGCCAGACCGCACTGTGTCTGGATGCGGGTCACTTCCATCCGACCGAAGTTATCTCCGACAAAATTTCTGCAGCGATGCTATTTGTGCCGCGCCTGCTACTGCACGTGAGCCGCCCGGTACGTTGGGACAGCGATCACGTAGTGCTGCTGGACGACGAAACCCAGGCCATTGCCAGCGAAATCATCCGCCACGACCTGTTCGACCGCGTACACATCGGCCTCGATTTCTTCGACGCCTCCATCAACCGCATCGCGGCATGGGTAATTGGTACTCGCAACATGAAGAAAGCCCTGCTGCGCGCGCTGCTGGAACCGACGGCTGAACTGCGTCAACTGGAACTGGACGGCGATTACACCGCACGTTTAGCCCTGCTCGAAGAGCAAAAATGCCTGCCGTGGCAGGCGGTGTGGGAAATGTACTGCCAGCGGAACGATACGCCAGCGGGCAGCCAGTGGCTCGACAGCGTGCGCGCCTATGAGAAAGGCGTTTTAGCAAAGCGTAAATAAAAACCTGCCCGGCGGCGCGTTGCTTGCCGGGCCTACGCATTACAGGTAGGTCGGGTAAGCGCAGCGCCACCCGACAATTTGAAGGAAAGAAAGACTATGCAGACCATCACCAACGCCTGGTTCGTTCAGGGCATGATCAAAGCCACCACCGATGCCTGGCTCAAAGGCTGGGACGAGCGCAACGGCGGCAACCTGACCCTGCGTCTGGATGCCGCAGATATCGCGCCTTTCGAAGCCGATTTCCACCCGAATCCGCGTTATATTCCGCTCAGCCAGCCGATGCCAGCGCTGGCCAACACGCCGTTTATCGTTACCGGTTCCGGCAAGTTTTTCCGCAACGTACAGCTCGATCCGTCCGCGAATTTAGGCGTGGTGAAAGTGGACAGCGACGGCGCGGGCTACCACATTCTTTGGGGGCTGACGCACGAAGCGGTGCCAACCTCTGAGCTGCCAGCACACTTCCTTTCCCACTGCGAACGTATCAAAGCGACCAACGGAAAAGACCGCGTGATCATGCACTGCCACGCCACCAACCTGATCGCCCTGACCTACGTGCTGGAAAATACCTCCGAGCTCATCACTCGCAAACTGTGGGAAGGCAGCACCGAGTGTCTGGTGGTGTTCCCGGATGGCGTCGGCATTCTGCCGTGGATGGTGCCGGGTACCGATGAAATCGGCCAGGCCACCGCCACGGAAATGCAGCAGCACTCGCTGGTGCTGTGGCCATTCCACGGCGTGTTTGGCAGCGGTCCAACGCTTGATGAAGCCTTTGGCTTAATTGATACCGCCGAGAAATCGGCTGAAGTTCTGGTGAAGGTCTACTCGATGGGCGGCATGAAACAGACCATCACCCGAGAAGAACTGATTGCCCTCGCCAAACGCTTTGACGTGACCCCGATGGCATCAGCATTAGCGCTTTACGCATAACAGATAACAACATCGCGCCCCGCTCAATGAGACGGGGCGAAAAAACACCTGCAATCCCTACAACTAACTCAATTCAGTGGAGTAAAAGCAATGAAAATAAAACCAAGCTTGATCCTCACCGTTGCCGCACTGGCGTTGTCCGGTTCTGCTTTAGCTGAAGTCAAAATTGCCCTGGTGGCAAAATCGCTGGGAAATGGATTTTTTGAGGCAGCCAACGTTGGCGCGCAGGAAGCGGCAAAAGAGTTAGGTGACGTTAAAGTCATTTATACCGGTCCCACCACCACCACGGCTGAGGCACAGATCGAAGTGCTGAACGGCCTGATCGCCCAAGGAGTAGATGCGATCGCCATTTCAGCCAACGATCCGGATGCGCTGGTCCCGGTGCTGAAAAAGGCGATGCAGCGTGGGATCAAAGTGGTGTCATGGGATTCTGGCGTGGCGCAGGCTGGCCGTCAGATCCACCTCAATCCTTCCAATAACGCGCTGATCGGCGAAACCAACGTCAAGCTGGCAGCCGATGCGCTGAAAGCGCTGAATGTCGACAAAGGCGATGTGGCGATTTTGAGCGCCACGCCCACCTCCACCAACCAGAATATCTGGATTGCGGAGATGAAAAAGGTGCTGCCGCAGTACCCATCAATCAATCTGGTCACCGTCGCCTATGGCGATGACCTGTCCGATAAAAGCTACCGCGAAGCGGTCGGTCTGTTGAAAACCTACCCGGATTTGAAAGTGATCGTTTCACCGTCGTCGGTCGGCATCGTGGCGGCGGCGCAGGCGGTGAAGGATCAGGGCAAAATCGGCAAAGTGTACGTGACCGGCCTGGGGCTGCCATCTGAAATGGCGGGAGCGATTAAATCCGGAGCCAGCAAAAGCTTCGCTATCTGGAACCCTATCGATCTCGGCTATGCGGCAACCTATTTAGCGGACGATCTGGTGAAAGGAACGGCCACCAAAACCGAAGCCAGCATGGGCAAACTCGGCAAAGTCACGCTGGATGCAGAGGGTAACGGCGCGATGGCGAAGCCGTTCGTTTACGATGCCAGCAACATTGATAAGTTCTCCAAAATTTTCTGATGCGTTTTGTAGGCCGGATAAGCGTAGCGCCATCCGGCAACACGGCGGGTGACGCTGCCGCTTACCCGCCCTACAAGACCCCTTTTTGATGGAGAACGCACATGACCGAAACCACCCCATTGCTCCAGCTCACGGGCATCAGCAAGTTCTTTCCGGGCGTGCGCGCGCTGGAAAACGTGCAGCTCAGCCTGTGGCCCGGCAAAGTGACCGCGCTGATAGGCGAAAACGGCGCCGGAAAATCCACGCTGGTTAAAGTGATGACCGGCATTTATCAGCCCGACGAGGGCGACATTCTTTATAAAGCGATCCCCATTCTGTTACCCACCCCCGAATCGGCGCATAAAGTGGGGATCACCGCCATTCATCAGGAAACCGTGCTGTTTGACGAACTGTCGGTGACTGAGAACATTTTTGTCGGTCAGTATCTGTATAAGGGTTTGCTGAAAAAACTCGACTGGCCCGAAATGCACCGCCGCGCCCAGGCCCTTCTGGCTCGTCTTGAAGTACAAATTGATCCGCGTGCGACGCTAAAAACCCTGAGCATCGCCCAGCGTCACATGGTCGCCATCGCCCGGGCGCTGTCGTTTGATGCCCAGGTGGTTATCCTGGATGAACCAACCGCCGCGCTGTCCCAGCACGAAATCCTCGAATTTTATCAAATAGTTGAGCGCCTGAAGCAGGACGGGAAAGCCATTCTGTTTATCTCGCATAAGTTTGATGAAATCTTCGAACTGGCCGATCACTACACCATTTTGCGCGACGGCGTGTTTGTTGGCGCGGGCAATATCCACGACATTACCGAAGAGAGAATGGTGTCGATGATGGTCGGGCGTGCCATCACCCAGACCTTCCCGAAAGTGGCCTGTGAACCCGGCGACACGGTGCTGGAAGTAAAAGACCTGTGCCATCCGACCGAGTTTGCGCATATCAATTTCAGCCTGCGCAAAGGTGAAATCCTCGGCTTTTATGGTCTGGTCGGTGCCGGGCGTACCGAGCTGATGCAGGCGCTGTCGGGGGTCACAAAACCGTCTTCGGGCGACATCCTACTCAACGGCCGCCACGTCCATTTCCATCAGCCCGCCGACGCGATTAACGCCGGGATTGTCTGCGTGCCGGAAGAGCGGCAAAAGCAGGGGGCGATTATTGAATTACCCATTGCCCAGAACATCAGCCTGCCGCAGCTGCGCACGCTCAACCCGAACGGCATTCTGCACGATGACCGCGAATGGCGGCTGGCAGATGACTACGCCCGGCGGCTGCAGGTAAAAGCATCCAGTTGGCGACAGCCGGTGGAAACGCTGTCCGGCGGCAATCAGCAAAAAGTGGTGATCGCCAAATGGCTCGCCACGCATCCCGACGTGGTAATCCTCGACGAACCGACCAAAGGCATTGATATCGGCTCGAAAGCGGCGGTGCATCAGTTTATGTCCGAGCTGGTGAACCTTGGCCTGGCGGTGATCATGGTGTCGTCCGAACTGCCGGAAGTGATGGGCATGGCCGACCGCATTATCGTGATGCATGAAGGGCTTATCGTGGCGGAATACCGCGCGGGTGAGGCGACGGCGGAAGTTATCGTCAGCGCCGCCAGCGGTGCTGGCAAGGAGGCCGCATGATGTTGCGCTCTCTGCTCAAACACCGCGAAGCGCTGTTGGCGGCGGTTATCGTGCTGTTGGTCGCCGCCATCGGCAGCCGTGCGCCGTCGTTCATTGCCCCGGGCAACCTGGTGGAGATGTTCAACGATACGGCCATCCTGATCATTCTCGCCCTCGGTCAGATGATGGTTTTGCTGACCAAAGGCATCGACCTGTCGATGGCCGCCAACCTGGCTCTCAGCGGGATGATCGTAGCGCTGGTTAATTTTCATCATCCGGATATTCCGGTGCTTGCCCTGCTGGCGCTGGCGACGCTGCTCGGCCTGCTGATGGGCATCATCAATGGACTGTTGGTGTGGAAGCTTGGTATTCCGGCGATTGTGGTGACGCTTGGCACCATGAGTATTTATCGCGGGATAATTTTTCTGCTCTCCAACGGTGGCTGGGTGAACGCCAACCAGATGAGTGCCGATTTTCTGGGCCTTCCGCGCGCGACGATATGGGGTCTGCCGGTGCTGAGCTGGTGCGCCATCGCCGCACTGTTGCTCGTCGGATATTTCCTGCGCTACAGCCGTACCGGGCGGGCGTTATACACCGCAGGGGGCAACGCCACGGCGGCGTATTACACCGGGATCAACGCCGGAAAAATGCAGTTCGTCAGCTTCTGCCTGTCCGGGGCACTGGCCGGGTTCTGCGGCTACCTATGGATTTCACGCTTTGCGGTGGCCTACGTCGATGTGGCAAACGGCTTCGAATTACAGGTCGTCGCCGCCTGCGTCATCGGTGGGATTAGCACCATGGGCGGCACCGGACGGGTGCTTGGCTGCCTGTGTGGTGCGCTGTTCCTTGGGGTGATTAACAACGCCCTGCCGGTCGTCGGCGTGTCGCCGTTCTGGCAAATGGCTATTTCCGGGGCGGTGATTGTGATTGCGGTGGTGCTTAACGAGCGCGGTAATAAGCGCAAAGGGCGTCTGATCCTGCGGGATGCGGCGCTGGCCCGGCAAAAACAGGCGGTGAAATCATGAGTAAAATTCTGACCTCTGACACCGTACAAAATACGTCCCCGAAGACGTCACTTTTCCAGCGTCTGGCGTGTTGGGAAGGTTTCCTGCTGGCGGTCACGCTGGCCGTGTTCGTGGTGAACGCCTTTGCCTCACCCTATTTTCTCAACGTCTGGAACCTGTCAGATGCCACGTTCAACTTCACCGAAAAGGCGATCATCGTGCTACCGATGGCCATGTTGATTATCGCCCGTGAGATTGATTTGTCGGTGGCGGCGATTATTGCCCTCAGCTCCACGGCGATGGGATTTTGCGCCGCTGCGGGGATGGATACCCCGCTGCTGGTGTGCGTCGGTCTGGCCGTTGGGCTGCTGTGCGGTTTGGTAAACGGCCTGCTGGTTACCCGGCTAAATCTGTCGTCGATAGTGATAACCATCGGCACCATGAGCCTGTTCCGTGGCATCTCTTACATTCTGCTCGGCGATCAGGCGCTGAATCAATATCCGGCCAGTTTTGCCTGGTTCGGCCAGGGTTACGTGTGGGGCGCGCTGTCGTTTGAGTTTGCATTATTTATCGTGCTGGCGGCGGTATTCACCTTCGTGCTGCACAAAACCAACTTCGGTCGGCGCACCTTTGCCATCGGCAACAATCCCACTGGCGCATGGTATTCGGGCATAAACGTCAAGCGTCACAACTTGATTTTGTTCGTGCTGGTAGGGTTGATGTCTGGCCTGGCCGCCGTGCTGCTGACTTCGCGTCTGGGCAGCACGCGTCCAACCATCGCCCTGGGCTGGGAGCTGTCGGTGGTGACGATGGCGGTGCTCGGCGGGGTCAATATTCTCGGCGGATCCGGCAGCATGGTGGGTGTGATTATCGCCGCCTTCCTGATGGGACTGGTGACTTTTGGCCTGAGCCTGCTCAACGTGCCGGGCATCGTCATGTCGATAATCATCGGCGCGATGCTGATCGTGGTGATTTCCCTGCCGATTATTACCCGCAGAGTGATGGCACGAAGAAAGAATTAACGCCGGGTGGCAGGTGCCAACCGGCAGTAAAATCAGCAATATTAAGGAGAATAAGCATGAGTTTTATGTTGGCACTGCCGAAAATCAGTCTGCATGGCGCGGGCGCCATTGGCGATATGGTTAATCTGGTGGCGGATAAACAGTGGGGTAAAGCGCTGATTGTCACCGACGGTCATCTGGTCAAAATGGGCCTGCTGGACACCCTGTTTGCCGCTCTTGATAGTCATGAAATGTCTTATCACCTCTTCGATGAGGTGTTCCCTAACCCAACGGAAGCGCTGGTACAGAAGGGTTTCGAGGCGTATCAAAGCGCAGACTGCGACTACCTGATTGCCTTCGGGGGCGGGAGCCCAATCGACACCGCCAAGGCCATTAAAATCCTTACCGCAAATCCAGGACCGTCTACCCGTTATTCCGGCGTCGGCAAAGTGAAAAAACCGGGCGTGCCGCTGGTGGCGATTAACACCACCGCCGGCACCGCCGCAGAGATGACCAGCAACGCAGTGATCATCGACAGCGAACGCCAGGTGAAGGAAGTCATCATCGACTCCAACATCATCCCGGATATCGCCGTAGACGATGCCAGCGTGATGCTCGATATCCCGGCTTCCGTAACCGCAGCCACCGGTATGGATGCCCTGACGCACGCCATCGAAGCATTTGTCTCCGTGGGCGCGCATCCGCTCACCGACGCCAACGCGCTGGAAGCGATTCGCTTGATTACGCTCTGGTTGCCAGAAGCGGTCAAAAACGGCCATAACCTTGAAGCACGTGAGCAAATGGCGTTCGGCCAGTACCTGGCGGGAATGGCCTTTAACAGCGCCGGTCTCGGGCTGGTCCACGCCCTGGCGCATCAGCCGGGGGCCACACACAACCTGCCGCACGGCGTGTGCAACGCCATCCTGCTGCCAGTCATCGAAAACTTTAACCGTCCGAACGCCGTCCCTCGCTTTGCCCGCGTGGCGCACGCCATGGGTGTCGACACTCGCGGCATGAGCGATGAAGCGGCGAGCATGGCGGCGATTCAGGCGATTCGCGATCTCAGCACCCGGGTCGGCATTCCGTCTGGTTTCAGCCAGCTCGGCGTTACCAAAGCCGATATCGAAAGCTGGCTGGATAAAGCCCTCGCCGACCCGTGCGCACCGTGCAACCCGCGTACCGCCAGCCGTGACGAGGTGCGCGAGCTCTATCTGGAGGCATTATGATCCGCAAAGCTTTTGTCATGCAGGTGCATCCTCACACGCATGAGGAATATGAACGTCGCCACAATCCTATCTGGCCTGAACTGGAAGCGGTGCTGAAAGCCCATGGCGCGCATCACTACGCCATTTATCTTGATAAGCCCCGGAACCTGCTGTTTGCCACGGTGGAAATTGAGTCGGAAGAGCGCTGGAACGCCGTCGCCAATACCGATGTTTGTCAGCGCTGGTGGAAATACATGGGGGAAGTGATGCCCTCAAATCCGGATAACAGCCCGGTGAGCGCAGAGCTGAAAGAAGTGTTCTGGCTGGAGTAAGTCTCTCTACCTGTCCTCCTCGACGATTGGGGAGGACAGTAAACACTTCTTTTAATCATGTTTTCGTCACTTTTAGTAATCCTTACAGGTTGAACTTTGTTCAAGCTCACCTTCGTCATAACATTGTCCTTTGAAGAGAATTCCATCATACAATATTTTAACGGTGTAACAGAATGATGGCCGTCGCGGGATTTGATGGGGTTGACGCTCAGGAAAATACCCGACAAGGCTGCCGGGTATGCTGTGATGTGTTCTTAGAAATAATATTTGAACCGCACGCGCGCACCGTAGCGATCGTCATCGCTGGAAATCTGCTCATCGCTCTGGATTTTAGACCAGTAGGTCCCCAGATAGATATTGAAGTTATTCATATCCATCACGTTTGGAATCAAATAAGAAGCATGGATGGTATGAATATCATAGGTACCTTCGTCGGTGATGATACAGTCATCCTCGCAAACCATTTTTTCAAAATCGTCGATTTTATTATGGGCGTAGATATAACCTAGCTCGAAGTTTTTCCATAACGCGTTAGCGGCGGCAGTAAAATCTTCTTCATTATCGGCATCCATGTACGCGGTATTGAGATTTAATGTCACACCATTTTCAGGATCGGTTTTCTTTCCGTCCCATGTCATGGTCAAACCATACCCGGTACGATCGGACTGATCGACAAACTCGCCTTTGTTGTTGGTATAACCATACGCATTATTAATGACGTTGGATTCCATTGCCGCAGAGAAGGCCAGCTCTTTCATCGGCGACCAGGAAACGACCGGACGCATATAGATGACATTTCTCTCTTTTTCCATCTCGCGACCATGATAGGTGCGTCCATTCGCACTCACGTTATCATTATCAGAAAATAGCGTTGCGCCATCTTCAATCAGCGAATTTAATTCAAAATACCAGTCATCAATTTGCTTACTCAGCAAGAAGTTACCGCCCGCATCGGAACGCCCGCGCCCCTCTTTCATCATGTAGATATAGCCCTGACCATCGCTATAAAGATCATTGGCTGTATTACCCGAATGCTCAACAAAGGTATCCTGATTAAGTGGGAACATATCAAATGCTTCAAAGCGGCCCACTTTCACTTTCCAGTCATTTTCCTGACCAAAATGAAAATACGCATCATCAAGGTTCATGCTGCCATACATATCAGCCAACGGCTGAATGGAGAAGCCCGCGTAACGGTCATCATTCAGTTTACGCATACCGTCAACACCAAGCAGGATACGACCATCCATGTCCCACTGTTCGGTCGTGTTATCTTCGTTGAGTTTGGTCAGCGTTCCTCTTTTACTCTCCGCATCCATGTTGAATTCGACATCACCGTAGATTTTCAGGTCACCGTAGCCGGAAAGCGACAGTGCTGGGGTAGCGGCATTTTTTGCAGTCTCCGTTGTCGGGGTCTCGCTTTTTACCACTACGCGTTCCTGTACTTCCTTCAGCTCCTTTCGAGCCGTGGTTTGCTGGGTTCTTAACACCTGAACTTCTTGCTCTGCTTTTTCAGCCCGATGTTCAGCCGAAATGAGTCGGTCTTCCAGTAATTGAAGACGTTGTTCAACGGTGAGCGAGGTTGATTTTGCGCTAGCCGAATGCCCCACCAGTAAGCATCCAATAGCCACTGCGATTGCCGTTTTTTTCATATACATCGTTCCTTGAGGAAATAATAATGCGGACATTGCTTTCCGCCATGAATATATTTTTGCGATGAATGATTTATAGTTATTATTTATTTAAAAAAGGAATGATTTGCATTCATTCAGCTTGATTTCATTCAGAAATGCATTGAATGAAACCGACAAGGGATAATATTGATTAGCAAGGAAAGGTGATAATAAAAATAGACAACAACGTGAGCGAGATAACATCCCTTATTTTAAATCATACAATAAACAAATCGATTAAACGAAAAACCGCCCTAACTATTGAGGGCGATTATCATTAATTCTGTTCAGCAATCAGAATAGCTTGGGTATCGTCTTCCAGGGCTTTGAAAACATGCTCTCTATCGGCGGGGTAACAGATGTAATCGCCAGCACCTAACTCTTCCGCCGCACCGGTCAGGCCCACCATCGCCCGGCCCTGGGTGACAATAATATGCTCAACGGAGCCCGGCGAATGCGGGTGAGAAATGCGGTCTGCGCCCGGCTGCGTCATCAACAGGTAAATATCCCGACGGGCACCCGGCGGACAAGTGGCGAGCAAAATCGCCTGATAGTTCGCCTGTTCGGCCACCACTTTCGTGCCCTCACCCCGGCGGATCACCTGGGTCGTGGGCGCCTGTGGCTCAAGCAAACGGGCAAACGGAATATCCAGCGCCACGCAAAGCGACCACAGCGTTTCCAGGCTAGGATTACCGTTTCCTGCTTCAAGCTGCGACAGCGTGGATTTAGCAATCCCGGCCCGGCGAGCGATCTCCGCCAGTGAAAGCCCAGTACGCTGGCGTTCACGCACCAGGCTGCTGGCGATCACGCTGATTGGCTGTGTCATACACGGCTCCATATATTATAAAACGAACGAATCGTTCGTCTTGAAAAACGAATCAACACTGTTCATTATAATGGAAACTCGTTCGATATGGCTAAAACTGGATGACCAAACTTTCTCTCTCCTGCCTGAAAGGCGACACCATCAAAGCCATCATGCTGGTCTGCGTAGCGGTGGGCGTGGTCGCCGTCTCGTATGGATCGCTGGCGATGTCATGGGGCTTTCCGCTGTGGGTGCCGCTGGCGTTGTCGACGCTGGTGCTGGGCGGTGCGTCTGAATTTATGTTTCTCGGGATAATCGTCAGCGGCGGTAACCCGTTTGCCGCCGCGGCGGCGGGATTGCTGGTGAACGCCCGACATATCCCCTTCGGTATCGCAGTGCGTGAACTGGTGGGCACCCGCGCCATCGGCCTGCTGGGCTGCCATATCATGAATGATGAAAGCGTAGTGTTTGGCCTGTCGCAGCCGACGCCGGAACAGCGCAAAGCGGCCTACTGGCTGTGCGGCTGCGGGATAGCCATCCTCTGGCCGGTCGGTGTTCTGCTGGGCAGCGGCGTCGGTAAACTGCTGCCCACCCCGGAAACCATCGGGCTCGACGCGGTATTCCCGGCGATTCTGCTGGCGCTGGTGGTGCCGGCGCTCAAGAAACGCACCACGTTAATTCGCGCGCTCAGCGGGGCCGCGATTTCACTGGCGTCCGTGCCGTTCACTCCGGCAGGCGTGCCGGTTCTGCTGTCGCTGCTGGGCATTTTCGCGAGGAAAAAATAATGGCTGATACCCTGTGGATTATTCTTGGCATCGCCGTCCTGTCCGCCGGAACCTACCTTATGCGCTTTGGTGGGGCAAAGCTCGGCAACAAGCTGGCACTATCCGACCGCTCTCAGGCGATGCTCAACGACGCGGCCACTACTTTACTGTTTGCAGTAGCGCTGGCGGCGACCTTCTTTGAGGGCAGCCATTTTGCGGGCAGTGCGCGTGTTATCGGCGTGGCGGTGGCGGTGTTTCTGGCCTGGCGCAAAATGCCGCTCATTGTGGTGATTGTCGCCGCTGCGGTGGTGACCGCCGTACTGCGTTATTTCGGCCTGCATTAATTCTGCATACACTCAGGTTTCATGCCTGAGTGTGCGCTGTCCCGCAAAACTTAGCGCTGTTTCTGTCATCACCCACGGACATATTGCCCGTCAGCTTTCCCGCGCCTGCCCGCTACACTGGATGTCTATTTTTTAGACGGAGCATCCGGATGGCGCGCCTCACTCCCGACTGCATCAACCTGAACATTAGCGGCAATACTGCCTATTCCATTCTGAAGCAATTAGCGGATATGGCTTACGCCCGCGGTTTTGTCAGCGATAAAAGTGTATTTCTGCAAACGCTGTTGCAGCGTGAAAAACTGCATTCCACCGGCTTCGGCTCAGGCATCGCCGTTCCACACGGCAAAAGTGCCTGTATCACCCGGCCCTTCGTCCTGTTCGCCCGCAAAACGGAAACCATCGACTGGCAAGCCGCGGATGGCCAACCGGTCAACGGCTGGATTTGCATCGGCGTGCCGCAGGCAGGGGAAGCGAATCAGCTGAAAATGATTGGTGCGCTGTGCCGGAAAATCATTCATGCCGATTTTATCCGCCAGCTGCAGGAGGGCGACGTAAGCCAAATCCTGACGCTACTGAATCAGACGCTCAGCGAATAAAAGGAACCGGCTATGGAATCATCATTGCGCGTTGTGGCCATTACCAACTGCCCGGCGGGGATCGCTCACACTTATATGGTCGCCGAAGCGCTGGAGCAAAAGGCGCGTCAGCTCGGGCATACCATTCGGGTGGAAACGCAAGGCTCAAGCGGGGTCGAAAACCGCCTCAGCGATGCGGAAATCGCTGCCGCCGACTATGTGATCCTCGCCACCGGGCGTGGCATCAGCAATGACGATCGCCAGCGTTTCGTCGGAAAAAAGGTTTATGAGATCCCTATCTCACAGGCGCTAAAAAATATCGACACCATTTTCCCTCACTTAGCGACCCAAGCGCTGACGTTTACCGCCGATAACAGCGTGAAGCTCGGAAAGCAGGATGTTGTTCAGGGCAGCGTGATGAGCCATCTGATGGCGGGCGTTTCAGCCGCGCTGCCGTTCGTTATCGGCGGCGGCATCCTGGTGGCCATCGCCAATATGCTGGTGCAGATGGGTTTGCCATATACCGATATGGCGAAAGGCGCACCGTCGTTTACCTGGGTGGTTGAATCGATCGGCTATCTCGGGTTCACCTTCATGATCCCAATTATGGGGGCGTATATCGCCTCGTCGATTGCTGATAAACCGGCATTTGCCCCGGCATTTTTGGTGTGCTATCTCGCCAACGATAAAGGCCTGCTCGGCACCCAGTCGGGCGCGGGCTTCCTTGGCGCGGTGGTGCTGGGGCTGGCTATCGGCTACTTCGTACTGTGGTTTCGTAAAGTACGACTCGGCAAAGCCCTGCAACCGCTGCTCGGCTCGATGCTGATTCCCTTCGTTACGCTGCTGCTGTTTGGCGTGCTGACCTATTACCTCGTCGGGCCGTTTATGTCCGATGTGATGAGTGGCCTGCTGCACATCCTCAACACCATTCCGCCGTCGATGAAACTCGGTGCTGCGTTCCTGGTCGGGGCGATGCTGGCGTTCGATATGGGCGGGCCTATCAACAAAACTGCATGGTTCTTCTGCTTCTCGCTACTCGAAAAACACATCTACGACTGGTACGCGATCGTCGGTGTGGTGGCGTTAATGCCGCCAATGGCCGCCGGGATCGCCACCTATCTGGCCCCGAAACTGTTCACGCAGCAGGAAAAAAGTGCCGCCAGCAGCGCGATTGTGGTCGGTGCCACGGTGGCAACCGAACCTGCTATCCCTTACGCGCTGGCCGCTCCGCTGCCGATGATCACCGCCAATACCCTGAGTGGCGGCATTACCGGGATGTTGGTGATTGCATTCGGTATTAAACGCCTGGCGCCTGGCTTAGGCATTTTTGATCCGCTCATCGGGCTGATGTCACCGGTCGGGTCGTTCTATCTGGTGCTGGCCGTCGGGCTGGCACTTAACATCTCGTTGATCATTTTACTGAAAGGCCTCTGGCTGAAGCGTAAAACCGCGACACAACAGGAAAACGTACATGGACACCGAACTGCTTAAGCAGTTGTGTAACGCCGCCGCCGTCAGCGGTGATGAACAGGAAGTTCGCGATATTTTGCGGGCAGCGCTGGAAACGAGCGCGGAGGAAATCAGCTTCGACGGCCTTGGCAGCTTTATCGCCCGCAAAGGCAACCGTGGCCCGAAAGTGGCGATTGTCGGGCACATGGATGAAGTGGGTTTTATGGTAAGCCACATCACCGACGAGGGATTTCTGCGCTTTGCGACCATCGGCGGCTGGTGGAGCCAGTCGATGCTCAACCATCGGGTCGCGGTACGAACCCGTACGGGCCAGATAATTGCGGGAGTCATCGGCTCAGTCGCGCCCCACGCGCTGACGGAAAAGCAAAAACAGCATCCGGTCGATTTTGACGAAATGTTTATTGATGTTGGCGCGAACAGCCGTGAAGAAGTGGAAAAGTGCGGTATTGCACCGGGCGACTTTGTTAGCCCCGAGGCCAATTTCGCCCGTTGGGGTGAGGATAAAATCGTCGCAAAAGCACTGGATAACCGCGCCGGATGCGCCTTAATGGCCGAGCTGTTTCAGGCGGTCGATAACCCGGACATCACCCTGTATGGCGTGGCCACAGTGGAAGAAGAAGTGGGCCTGCGCGGGGCGCAAACGTCAGCCGAATCTATCCAGCCTGACGTGGTGATCGTCCTCGATACCGCGGTGGCTGGCGATGTGCCAGGCATTGATAACGTGAAATTCCCGCTGAAACTCGGCAGCGGCCCGGCGGTGATGCTGTTTGATAAACGCTATTTCCCGAACCAGAAATTAACGGCGCTGCTGAAAGCCTCGGCGGTGCAGACAGAAAGCCCCGTGCAGGTCTGCATCATGAAGACCGGGGCCACCGACGGCGGGCGCTACAACGTGATGGGCGGTGGTCGCCCGGTGCTGGCGCTGTGCCTGCCCACGCGCTATCTGCACGCCAACAGCGGGATGATTTCTGAAAAAGACTACGATGCGTTATTTGCTATGACCCGCACACTGTTGCAGCGATTGAACAGTGATACGGTGGCGGATTTGCGGGATTTCAGGTGAACAAGGATGCTCAACGAACGTCAGCTCTCCCTTTTGGTCAAACTGGAACATCAGTCCAGCTCCCTGGCGGAGCTGGCGCAGTCCGCAGGCGTATCCGCGCGAACCATTTCGCGGGATATTGATTATCTGAACTTCACCCTCAGCGGTCGCGCCCGGGTGAACAATCAGGGCAGCGCAGGAGTGCAGCTCGAAATTCTCGACCGAAAGCACTATTTCCAGCTGTTGCAGCGCCACGACCACGACGATCAGCTGTTGGCCCTGCTGTTGCTCAACGGCTTCACCACCCGTCTTCAGCTGGCAGACGCACTTAATCTTCCAGAAACGCTGGTTGCCGATAAGCTGGTAAAACTGCGTCAACGCTATGAAAAAGTATTCAGTATCGCCGGGCGGCCCGGGGTCGGTTATTTCATCGACGAGCCCGAAACGCGGCAGATCCTGATCCTCGCCAACTTGCTGAAAAAAGACCCGTTTATCTCCCCGCTAACTGGCTTTAACTACGCCGCTGTCGAACGATTAACCTCATCTCTTGCCTCATTACAGGGATGGCCCGCGATCGGCCGGGATTATGTCGTCAGCATGGTCCTTGCGGTATGGGCGATGCGTAATGTTATCCGCAGCGTACCGCTTTCCGAAGGGGATCATGACATTGCGCTCTGTATTGAAAACGCGGGTTTTTATTTTAATCAGAAGACGTTGAGCGTGCTGGTGTCGCTGCTGGATGAATTGCAACTTCAGGCTACACGCATTACGCCGGAGGTTATCCAGCATCTGCTGACTGAAACCTTAAGCGCCCATCCCGGCGGGGAACTGGATGCCCAGCTCATTGAGGACTTAACCGGGCACGTGACCCGCTGCGCAGCCTCGCCGGTGTGGGTGGCCGAGAGCCGCCAGGGCAGTATGAACAATCTGAAAGCAGCATGGCCCGTCGCGTTTGATATGAGCATTCGCTTTATCGCCCTGCTGCGTGAACAGCTTGGGCTGATCATGTCGGACAGCGACCTGATTGGTCTCTACTTTGCCTGCGCCCTGGAACGTCGTCAGACCGAACGCCAGCCAGTGATTCTACTGGCCGAGCAAAATGCGATCGCCACCGTTAACAAACTGGCGATTGAACGCGATATCCCGAACAGTCGGGTACATATCGCCCGCTGCGTGACCGAAATGATAGGGCTTCGGGAAGAGCTACAGCCGGTATGCATCATCAATAACAGCCATCTGGAGCTGGATGAAAGCGTGAGCAATGTGCTGAATATCCGCAACATTATCACCCCCGGTGGCATTAGCCAGATCAAGGATTTTCTCGATACGGTATTTATTCGGCAAAATCTCGACCGCCTGTTTCCCATTGAAGGTAGTTTCCATGAAGATAATTCCCCTGAGGACAGCTGGCTGGAGATTTGCGCTCGCGTCAGTCAACGGCTGGTAAAACACAAGCATTTAACCGCCGATGAAGCCTGGCGAATTTGTCAGCGTGAACAGGAAGGGGAAAATCTTATCGTGAACCAGCTGGCTATTCCGCATTGCTGGAGTGAGAGAGAGACATCGTTTCGTGGTTTTTTCATTACGCTTTCTCATCCGCTCACGGTCAATCACGAGCCGGTAAGCCATCTGCTGATCGCCTGTGCCAGCGCGTCTGCCCGCCATGAACTCAAGATTTTCAGCTATCTCGCGAGAACGCTGTACAAGCATCTGCCAGGGGAAATTACGGGATTGAAAAACGCGGGGGAATTTGTGCGGCTACTGCGGAAATAAAACCTGTCCCGGGCTCGGCTGAGCCAGGGACAGTGGCTATGGCTTATTTATTTAACTCAGCGGTCATGTGCACGCGGTTACCGGCAAAGGCCTGAGTGATTTTGTAAGAAGAGGCACCCGCTTCCTGAGCCTGAGCCGCGATTTTTGCTTCAGCACCGTCAAGAGTAGAAGACGTTGCGGTCACGGTCTGGGCTGCGAAAGAACCGAATGAGGTAGCGAGAGCGATAACTGCGACAAAAGTTTTGATGCTGTTCATGATGTAAATCCTTCAGTTAAGTTGTTTTGGTAAGGCACCGTGCCTTGATGTGATAAATCATAACCTCACATTCACCCAACGAATAGCGGAAGGTTTTGCTTACATCATTCAAATTTATTGACTAAAAACGAGGGCAAGATTCAGCCTCCTGAATAGATGCCGGAAACATCACCAATGCCGCCGGAGAAGGTACATATTTTACTGCCGCGAATTTCTCTAACCTTAATAGATAATTCAGTATCCTTATTAAAGATCGCAGAAATTGAAATGCGATCTCTTTTCCCCTTATGACTTTCAAAAAACAGATCATCAAATTCCACATACAAAGGAGGTTGATGTACAACAGCGGTAAATGCTGGGGATGTCCTTATATAATCTTTGTGATTTTCCATGTAAACTCCATGACCATTTTTAATAAAATACATTGATAAGCCATAAGTTTCGGTAACATTATCCTCACCGAGACCAGATAGATTATAGTCATCATACATAAACTCTGTCGAAAGCCCGTACTGAATATAAACTGTATCCCATTCAAAATCTGTCACTTGGCTAAGGGTTATGCTTTTCATTCCATCGCGACAACTTTTTTCGACTTTATCAAGTATTCTTTTATCATCAAGGTAAAACTCTTTAAACAAAAAGAAAAATAAAAAACAGCCTCCACAGAGATAAAGTGATTTTTTATTAGCCCCTTTCATTCTGGCGCTCCTTATCTCCATGATTTAACCCATTATCAATATTTTCAAGGGATTTATTTAATGTATCTTCATCTATCTTTTTAAGTACTATTTGACAATAATCTTGATCTTTTACATCTAAATAGCTGCGCGGAATAGTAGATCACTTAAAGGGAACTCAGCCCGGATTGTGCGATCTGATCAATCGCCAAATATCCCACATCACCAACCGGACTGAGCGATGCCGATCATAGCACCCATACCCCGTATCGAACGACGCCTGATGCAGAAAACTATCCATAAAACGCGTGACAAGAACCATGCCCGCAGACTTACCGCCATGCTGATGTTACACCGGGGCGACCGTGTCAGCGATGTCGCCAGAACACTCTGCTGTGCCCGTTCATCTGTCGGTCGCTGGATTAACTGGTTTACGCTGTCGGGTGTTGAAGGTCTGAAGTCCTTGCCCGCAGGGCGCTCCCGCCGCTGGCCTTATGAGCATATCTGCG
>NZ_JBIGIN010000030.1:0-55698 GCF_043558715.1 Scandinavium sp. M-37 | reverse complement strand
GAGCGAAGTTACCCTCGGGAATTGAAAGTAAAAGCCCAGAAATATCCGACAAGAAAAAATGCTGATCACCTTAAGTGACCAGCATTAGGGGAAACCCGGCCTTTTCATTGAAAGAGCTCGCGTGCTCTGCGTTATTCCGCTTTCTTCTGCGGTTCAGCCTGCGTTGGCTCCAGCTGGAATACCACATCAACCTGATCGTCGAACTGAATCGTCGGTTGCTCGTAGGTTTCCTGGGCTGACGGCGCGGCGGCCGCGTCAGCTTTCATCATGCGAACCATCGGGCTTGGCTGATAGTTGGATACGTGATAGCGCACGCTATAGACCGGGCCAAGCTTGGCGTTAAAGCCAGACGCCAGTTCTTTTGCCTGATGCACGGCATCATCAATCGCCGCTTTACGCGCTTTATCTTTGTACTCTTCCGGTTGCGCAACACCCAAGGACACGGAACGAATTTCATTCAGACCGGCCTTCAGCGCGCCGTCCAGCAGCGAGTTAAGCTTATCCAGCTGACGCAGCGTCACTTCCACCGTACGTACCGCGCGGTAGCCTTTCAGAATGCTTTTGCCGTTCTGGTAGTCGTAATCTGGCTGAGTACGGAGGTTGGCAGAACTGATGTCTTTCTTAGCGACACCGTTTTGCTCAAGGAAAGAGAGATACTGGGCCACGCGATCGTCGGCCTGCTTTTTCGCCGAGGCAGCATCTTTGGCCGCCACGTTAACTTCAATCGCCAGCGTCGCGATATCCGGTGCGGCGTCGACGCTTGCTGTGCCTGAGGTAACAATGTGCGGGCCATTCGGCAACTCATTTGCCTGTACCGACATTGCGCTAAATCCAACTAATGCCGCCAGGGCCATCACTTTAAACTTCATTGTCGCTTCTCCTTGTTACCTGGTCACCCGAAAACAGGGCGCATGCCAGCAAGCTTAGCGCCTGACGCCTAAATGTCCATAAGACAAGACTTAGTTGAACAGGGCGTGAACGTGTGAGATGCCCTCTTTCGCCAGCTGAAAAGCGATAAACCACATCACCAGCCCCACCAGCATATTGATGATTCGCTGCGCGCGGGCGGTACGCAAACGCGGTGCCAGCCAGGCCGCCAGCAGCGCCAGGCCAAAGAACCACAGGAAAGACGCGCTCACGGTACCGAGAGCAAACCAACGCTTCGGCTCGGCACCCAGTTGCCCACCGAGGCTACCCAACACCACAAAGGTGTCCAGATACACATGTGGATTAAGCCAGGTGACCGCCAGCATCGTGACAATAATCTTCCAGCGCCCCTGCTTCATCACCTCCGCCGTAGCCAGTTCCAGATTACTGCCCATGGCCGTTTTCAGTGCGCCAAAGCCATACCACAGCAGGAAAGCTACCCCGCCCCAGGTCACCAGCGCCATCAGCCACGGAGACTGCATCAGCAGCGCGCTACCGCCAAACACCCCGGCGCATATCAACAGCATATCGCTCAGCGCGCAAAGGAAGGCGATCATGATGTGATACTGGCGGCGAATGCCCTGGTTCATCACAAACGCATTTTGCGGCCCGAGGGGCAGAATCATGGCAGCACCCAGAACAAGGCCTTGAAAATAATACGATAACACGATATTCACACTCACAGAAGGTCGTCAATGGCGAGACTATAACGCGAGATTATTATTAGCGGAAATGGATAATACTTATCCATGATTAGCCAGATTAATATCGACGGTTTTTTATACAAATGCATATCCATTCACATCCAGTGCGTTATACTGCATTTCGCTGATTTTTTGTCTCTTATTACGTGCTCAAGGACCGACCATGAATATCAACATGCTTCTGCGGCGATGTCTGCCATTCGCCCTGCTTTTGATGATCCAATCCGTGCAGGCGCAAACCGTGCTGCGCTATACCGATCACGAACCGCTGGGTAATATGCGCACCAAAGTGATTAAAGACGTTTTCTTTAGCGCCATTGAACAAGAATCCAAAGGGCGTTTGCGCATTGACGATCGCTGGAATGGCGAGCTGTCCGTCAGTTATGACGCGCTGAAAACCATCAGCGAAGGCAAAAAAGCAGATATGGGGGTCGTGGTGCCGGAATACACCGCGGCGAAATTGCCTCTGCACCAGCTGTTTAAAAGCTTTCCATTGGGGCCGGATAATGGTGAAAAACAGGTCGCGTTCTTCCATCGCGCCTTCAGCGAACTGCCACAGTTTTCTGCAGAGCTGGCCGCCAACAATCTGGTTAACCTGCAATTCTTCGTCGGCTATCCGGCGGCATTTTTCACCCCGAATCCCAAGCTTAAACTCGATCATCTGAACGGCACTACCTGGCGCACCGCCAGCTTCTGGCACCAGTCGTATCTGGAAAATGCGGGGGCGAAGGTGGTTAAAATGCCGTGGAATGAACAGATAACGGATGCGCTACGTAGCGGCCAGCTAAGCGGCCTGCTGGTCAATCTGGACAGTGGGGATGACATCCACGCCTGGCAAGCGGCAAAAGAAATCCGCGTGTCGCCGCGTTTGTGGCTGGGGCACGTCTATCTGTTAGCGATGAACAAACAGCGCTGGGACGCGCTGGCACAGGAAGATAAAGACGCGATTCGCCGCGCCGCCGTCCGCACGGAGAAAGTGTTGGGCATCACGCTCGACACCAGCCTGAAAGCGATGACCGAGACCCTGAATCAGCAAGGCGCGCACGTCACTTCGCTAACGGCGCAACAACTCGACGCCTGGCAGCGCACCAGCCGTTATCAGCAGGTGCAGGCTGACTGGGTCGCCCAACAGCAGGCAAAGGGTGTGAAAAATGCGGATGCCACGCTGAAAGCGCTCTCGCTCCTGCTTAAACAGGTGCAATAAATGAAAAAGCCCGGCGGCGCTACGCTTGCACGGGCCTACGGGTTTCGTAGGTCCGGTCAGCGCAGCGCCACCGGGCAGCTATTACGCCGCTTCAGCCTGCTCTTTTACACGTTTGAAATTCACGTCCATTTGCGGGAACGGGAAGCTGATACCGTTGGCATCGAAATCACGCTTCACGCGCTCCAGCACATCCCAGTAAACGTTTTGCAGGTCGCTGCTTTTGCTCCAGGTACGCACAACAAAATTCATCGACGAAGGCGCCAGCTCATTGAGACGCACGGTCATTTCACGGTCTTTAATGATGCGCTCGTCGGACTCGATGATGTGGGTCAGCAGTTGCTTAACCTTATCGATGTCGGAGTCGTAGGCCACGCCGATAATGAACTCATTACGACGCACCGGCTCGCGTGAGAAGTTGATGATGTTCCCGGCGATAATTTTACCGTTCGGAATAACCACGATTTTGCCATCCACCGTGCGCATGGTGGTGGAGAAAATCTGCACGTTCAGCACGGTCCCGGCCACGCCGCCCAGATCAACGTACTCACCGGCACGGAACGGACGGAACATCACCAGCAGCACGCCTGCGGCGAGGTTGGAGAGCGAGCCCTGCAAAGCCAGACCCACGGCCAGACCGGCGGCACCGAGGACGGCAATCACCGATGCGGTCTGCACCCCGACGCGCCCCAGAGCGGCAATCAGCGTGAAGGCAATAATCGCATAGCGCAGCATCGCCGACAGGAAGTCAGCCACAGTGGCATCAATCTGACGGGCGCGCATCACGCGGTTCACCGCGTTGGACATCAGCCGGGCCACGATCATCCCAACGATAATAATGGCGATAGCCGCGACGATATTCACCGCATAGCTCAGCAGCAGCGCCTGATTGCGCACCAGCCACGTACCTGCGTGATTGATACTACCGACAACGTTCAAATCTTCCATCTGATAATCCTTATATCAACCCTGGCGGGAAATAAAATTCGACAAACCTGCAAGAAGGCAGTCCGTTAAGGGTAAACAAGAAATGACTGAAATGCCAAATAGATCACAGAATTTAACGAGATCATCCCATTGAAAAGACAATAAAAAAGCCCGCTAATTAGCGGGCTTAGGGCAGAAATGGCTATCAAAAATTACAGAACGTCAACCGCGTTCAGTTCTTTGAAGGCCTGCTCCAGACGGGTGATCATGGAGGACTGAGCAGCACGCAGCCATACGCGCGGATCGTAGTATTTCTTGTTCGGCTGGTCTTCGCCTTTCGGGTTGCCCAGCTGGCCCTGCAGGTAAGCTTCGTTGGTTTTGTAGTATTGCAGGATGCCGTCCCAGGTTGCCCATTGGGTATCGGTATCGATGTTCATTTTAACTACACCGTAGCTTACGGAGTCTTTGATTTCCTGAGCAGAAGAACCGGAACCGCCGTGGAAGACGAAGTTCAGGCTGTTGTGCGGCAGGTTGTGTTTCTTAGAAACGTATTCCTGAGAATCACGCAGGATAGTCGGGGTCAGAACCACGTTGCCTGGCTTGTACACGCCGTGCACGTTACCGAAGGATGCCGCGATGGTGAAACGTGGGCTGATTGCGTTCAGTTTGGTGTACGCGTAGTCAACGTCTTCTGGCTGAGTGTACAGTGCAGACGCGTCCATATGGCTGTTATCAACGCCATCTTCTTCGCCGCCGGTGCAACCCAGTTCGATTTCCAGAGTCATGCCCATTTTGGACATGCGCGCCAGGTATTTGGAGCAGATTTCGATGTTCTCTTCCAGAGACTCTTCAGACAGGTCAATCATGTGAGAAGAGAACAGTGGTTTGCCGGTAGCTGCAAAGTGTTTTTCACCCGCGTCCAGCAGACCGTCGATCCACGGCAGCAGTTTCTTCGCGCAGTGGTCAGTGTGCAGGATAACTGGAACACCGTAGTGTTCGGCCATCTGGTGTACATGGTGCGCACCAGAGATAGCACCCAGGATTGCAGCGCCCTGAGGAACGTCAGTTTTCACGCCTTTACCCGCGATGAACGCAGCGCCGCCGTTAGAGAACTGAACGATGACTGGCGCTTTAACTTTTGCAGCAGTTTCCAGTACAGCGTTGATGGAGTCAGTACCCACACAGTTTACCGCTGGCAGTGCGAAGTTGTTTTCTTTCGCTACCTGGAAAACTTTCTGAACGTCGTCGCCAGTGATGACGCCCGGTTTTACGAAATCAAAAATTTTAGACATGTTACGTAGTCCTGTATCTTCGGCCGTTAGAAAAATAGGTGCGTGCCTTGAAGCGCGCTGAAAATTGGGCAGGTTTCCCTGCCCTTGAATGACTTACTTCTTAGCGCGCTCTTCGAGCATGGCTACTGCTGGCAGAACTTTGCCTTCCACGAATTCGAGGAATGCGCCACCGCCAGTGGAGATGTAGGAGATCTTGTCAGAAATACCGAACAGGTCGATAGCAGCCAGAGTGTCACCGCCGCCTGCGATGGAGAACGCTTCGCTGTCTGCGATAGCGTTAGCCACGATTTCAGTCCCTTTACGGAAGTTAGGGAATTCGAACACGCCAACCGGACCGTTCCACAGAATAGTTTTGGCATTTTTCAGGATTTCAGCCAGTTTCTGTGCAGAAACGTCACCCAGGTCCAGGATCTGCTCTTCATCTTTGATGTCGTTAACAGATTTCAGGGTTGCGGTTGCGGTTTCGGAGAACTCAGTTGCCACGCGAACGTCAGTTGGGACTGGGATATCGCAAGTGGTCAGCAGACGTTTTGCTTCGTCAACCAGGTCAGCTTCGTACAGGGATTTGCCCACGTTGTGGCCCTGAGCGGCGACGAAGGTGTTGGCGATACCACCACCGACGATCAGCTGGTCAGCAATTTTGGACAGAGAGTCCAGAACGGTCAGTTTGGTCGATACTTTAGAACCGCCAACGATAGCCACCATTGGACGAGCAGGTTCTTTCAGGGCTTTACCCAGAGCGGACAGTTCTTCAGCCAGCAGCGGGCCTGCGCACGCAACGTCAGCGAATTTGCCGATACCGTGAGTAGAAGCCTGTGCGCGGTGCGCGGTACCAAATGCGTCCATGACGAATACGTCGCACAGTGCAGCGTATTTCTTAGACAGCGTTTCGTCGTCTTTCTTTTCGCCTTTGTTAAAGCGAACGTTTTCCAGAACCACCAGCTCACCCGCAGCCACTTCAACGCCGTCCAGGTAGTCTTTAACCAGACGTACCGGGTTAGACAGTTTGTCTTTCAGATAGTTAACGACTGGCAGCAGAGAGAATTCTTCGTTGTACTCGCCTTCGGTCGGACGACCCAGGTGAGATGTAACCATCACTTTCGCGCCCTGTTTCAGAGCCAGTTCGATAGTTGGCAGAGAAGCACGGATACGCGCATCGCTGGTCACTTTTCCATCTTTAACCGGAACGTTCAGATCGGCACGGATGAAAACGCGTTTACCAGCCAGATCCAGATCGGTCATCTTAATTACAGACATGGTGAATCCTCTCATTGATTCTAAAGTTTTGTAGACGCAACAGCGTCTTACCTGAAACCTGTAACGGCCATCGCTAACGTTGTGTCGAGCATGCGGTTAGCGAAACCCCATTCATTGTCACACCAGACCAGCGTTTTGATCAGATGCGCTCCACTGACCCGCGTCTGTGTGCCATCAACAATGGCACTGTGCGGATCGTGGTTAAAATCTATTGAGACCAACGGTAATTCCGTATAGTCAACTATACCATGAAATGCTCCCTGTGCCGCTTTTTGCAGCAACAGGTTGACTTCACACGCTTTTACCGGATGCTTCACGGTCACGCTGAGGTCGATTGCGGTGACGTTTATGGTCGGAACGCGCACCGCAATAGCTTCAAAACGGTCATTAAACTGCGGGAAAATTCGGGTGATGCCCGCCGCCAGTTTGGTATCGACCGGAATAATCGACTGGCTGGCCGCACGGGTACGACGCAGGTCAGGATGATAAGCATCAATAACCTGCTGATCGTGCATCGCCGAATGGATAGTCGTCACGGTACCCGATTCGATACCCCAGGCATCGTCTAACAGTTTAATGACAGGGATGATGCAGTTGGTGGTGCAGGATGCATTGGAGACAATGCGGTGTTCGCTTTGCAATTCATGATGATTGACGCCGTAGACAACCGTTGCGTCAATATCGTTGCTGCCAGGATGTGAAAAGAGCACTTTCTTTGCGCCCGCGGCCAGATGGGCTTCGCCATCGGCACGGGTGCCGTAAACGCCGGTGCAGTCGAGAACCACATCAACGCCCAGTTCACGCCACGGGAGTGCCTCGATCGACGGCTCATGCAGCAGTCGAATGGCATCATCGCCGACGAACAACTGTTCCCGCTCCTGGCGAACATCCCAGGCAAAGCGCCCATGGCTGGTGTCATATTTCAACAAGTGCGCGATGCCCGCAGCATCCGCCAGTTCGTTGATTGCCACCACGGTAATCTCCGCACGACGCCCGGATTCATACAAAGCACGAACCACGTTACGTCCAATGCGACCGAAGCCATTAATCGCTACGCGTACGGTCATAGGTCTCCTGCAAGGCTATCCCTGAAGTGTGTGGCTGAGAGCGTAATCCAGCCTCACCTGGAAGGGAATCCTTACTGTCGCAAACTGCGACTGATTGATTATTTGTCGAACATTTAATCGACTGAAACGCTTCAGCTAGAGTAAGCGAAACATGGAATAAAGGGAATGTTTGTCCAGACCAATGCGCCAATAATCTGACGCAAATCACATTTTTTAAGGAATAACGGCCACGATAATTCCGACTCTGGGTAATCACTAACCCGCCACAGCAATGCAGCGAGACCCTGGCTGGTGCTTCGCCGATGACGACCGCTCTGCCCTGGGTTGTCATGAAACCGGCAGAACGCCTGACCGCAGATGAAGATTTCGCTCTATTGTTGTCACCCTTTTACGTTCTCAATATCAACCCGTCTTTATTCTGTTACTTAATAATTCTGCCCCACCGAATAATAGCCTATGGATTTAACCGCTGATATTAAGAACTGTGACCAGGGAATCAATTCATGTATTTACCTGCCTTTCAGCACATATACGCAAAGTAAAGAACACCATATATAAATAGCATGGGCCTGAGAAAATATTCACCAACAATACTTACCCTGTCCTCACCTAATTATTTCAATCCTTAACATTTATATTACAGCAAGAGGAATCATGCCTCTCCATAATAATATACATAATATCAATATATTCAGCGACGTTAAATTTACGGACATTATCGCTCGCAAGGACTGGAATATCCTGCCCATTATTCACTGTAATCGACTGGACGCCCATACTGAATTTTCAAGCTGGAGAGATATTAACGCCGCCCGGGATAATCGCCCCTCCAGTTGGCGAAATTGTCTGGATGGTCAATGGCAATTTAGTTGGTTTTCTCAGCCCGAAAATGTCAGTCACAGCTGGCTAAATGGTGACCTGCTCAATGCCACAGCCATCGACGTGCCCGCTTGTTGGCAGCGCTATGGATTTGATAACCCGGTTTACACTAACATCCGCTACCCCATCGACACCACGCCACCCTCTGTACCGGAAGAGAATCCAACCGGCTGTTATTCGAGATATTTTACGCTTGATCCCCACTGGCGCTCGCAGGGAAAAACCCGCATCGTTTTTGAGGGGGTCGGGTCGGCCTTTCATCTTTGGTGCAACGGGCACTGGGTCGGGTATTCAGAAGATAGCCGCCTTCCGGCTGAATTTGATTTAACGCCTTTTCTGAACGATGAAAATAACCGTCTGTGCGTGATGGTTATGCGCTGGAGCGCTGGCACATGGCTTGAAGATCAGGATATGTGGCGCATGAGCGGTATTTTCCGCTCCGTTTATTTGCTGCATAAGCCTGACGCCCATATCGCGGATTTTCGTATTACGCCGGAGCTGAATGCGGATCTCAGTCACGGCAGTCTGGCCTGTCATATAACCGTGGCCGCGCCCGACCCCGCACCTTACCGGGTGGCGGTATCACTCTGGCTCGACAGCTGTTGCGTGGCCGAGGAAAAAACGGCGCTGGGCAGCGAGATTATCGATGAACGTGGGCGTTATCCGGAGCGCGCCACCGTGCATCTGCCGGTGACAAACCCCAAGCTCTGGAGCGCCGAAAGCCCAACCTGCTACCGCCTGGTGGTGGCACTCTTTGACGACAATGACACGCTGGTTGAAGCCGAAGCATGCGATACCGGTTTTCGCCGCGTAGAGATCCGCGAAGGCCTGCTGTTACTGAATAATAAGCCGTTGCTTATTCGGGGTGTCAACCGACACGAGCATCATCCCCAACGGGGTTACTGCATCACTGAAGAGGATATGGTGCAGGATATTCGCTTGATGAAGCAGAACAACTTCAATGCGGTCCGCTGCTCGCATTACCCCAATGACCCGCGTTGGTACGCCCTGTGCAACCGCTTTGGCCTCTACGTGGTTGATGAGGCAAACATTGAAACCCACGGCATGACGCCAATGAACCGCTTATCAGACGACCCAGCCTGGTTGGGGGCGTATAGCGCCAGAGTCAGCCGCATGGTGCAATGCCATTACAACCATCCTGCGATTATTATCTGGTCGCTGGGCAACGAATCCGGTTATGGCGCAAATCATGATGCCCTTTATCGTTGGGTGAAAAAGACCGACCCTTCTCGCCCGGTGCAATATGAAGGGGGCGGCGGGAACAGTGCCGCCACTGATATTGTGTGCCCAATGTATGCCCGTGTTGAGGACGATATTCCTGGTCCCACCGCGCCGAAATGGGGGCTAAAAAAATGGCTGGGAATGCCGGGGGAAAATCGCCCGCTGATCCTCTGCGAATATGCGCACGCGATGGGTAACAGCCTGGGCGGTTTTGCGGATTACTGGCAAGCTTTCCGCCAGTTTCCGCGGCTGCAGGGAGGGTTTGTCTGGGACTGGGCCGATCAGGCCCTGACGCAATATGACAGCGCGGGCCACCCCTGGTATGCCTACGGCGGTGATTTTGGGGATACGCCCAACGACGGAACGTTTTGCCTCAACGGATTAGTTTTTCCTGACAGACAACCCCATCCGTCACTCTTCGAAGCCCGGCACCAACAGCAGTTTTTTCAATTCCATTTAGTGAGCACCCATCCCCTGGTCGTTGAGATCGCCAGTGAATATTTATTCCGCGACTGCGACAACGAATACCTGAGATGGACCCTGGAACAAGATGGCGAAGGGATTCAAAGCGGTGAAATCCCCCTGAGTCTTGCTCCCGAAGCCACCATGCACCTGACGTTAGGTGAAATACCGCCCGTCTCCGGGCAGGCAAGGCACCTTTCACTCATCTTACGGGTCATTCAACCTCACGCCACAGCATGGTCATCTGTCGGCCACTGCGCGGCGTGGCAACAATTCTTCCTGCCGCTGCCCTTGCCGCAACCGGGGGCATTATCTGCCGGAGAAGCCCCGCAGTTAACCGTGGATGACGACGAATTCTGTGTTTATCACGGGCAACAAAAATGGGTGTTTAGCCGCCAGCAGGGGCAATTAATGCAGTGGTTTGATAACGATGCGCCGTTAATGCTCACGCCATTACGCGATCAGTTTATCCGGGCACCGCTGGATAACGACATTGGGCTCAATACCGAGACTTACATTGATCCTCAAGCCTGGGCGATTCGCTGGAAAGACGCCGGGCTGTTGAACCTCGAGCCACGCTGCCACGACAGCCAGGCAGAACAAAATTTGCAGGCGGTGAACCTGACGTTTGAAATCGGCTATTACCACCATCAGCAATTGTTGTTGCAAACGCGCTGGACGGTGGCAATCGACAGCACCGGAACCCTGGCCCTGGAGATTAAGCTGGATAGAGCCCGCCAATTGCCTCCGTTAGCCCGGACCGGCATCGTGTGCCAGCTTTATCCGCAAGATGCGGAGGTGGAATGGCTTGGCCTGGGGCCACACGAGAATTATCCCGATCGCCAACATTCAGCGTTGTTCTCCCGCTGGACACGCCCGCTTACCGAAATGTACACGCCCTATATTGTGCCCAGCGAAAACGGTTTGCGTTGCCACACCCGACAACTCCGCTGGGGGAACTGGCATATCGACGGGCATTTCCACTTTTCGCTGCACCCCTTTAGCACTCAGCAATTAATGGCCACTCGTCATCGTCATCTGCTCGAAGAAGAAAAAGGAATATGGCTCACCCTGGACGGCTTTCATATGGGAGTAGGTGGGGATGACTCTTGGTCGCCCAGTGTTAAAGCGGGCTGGCAACTGAATGCCACTGAATATCACTATGCAGTGAATATCAAATATTGCAGCCCAATCAGAAAAAAACGTTAAGGGAGAAAATGCAGGCTTGCGAACGTGTCATGAACATATCGTCTTGAGATAAGGAAAATCATGAAACAAAAAACATTTAACGTGATTGAAAATCATTCTGGAAACATCGTGGCTATTAGCCATCCGGATGATCCTTTCGCCATGAACTGGATAGATGATTCACCCGCCATTAATTTACATCCGTCTCAGAAACAATGGGGGAAAATAACCGCGCCAGACGGCATTGTGCATCAGGTAAAACGAGAGCTCACCGCTGACGGTTTTTTTCTCGAGCACTATACCTTTCGCAATATCAGCCCCTGGGATATTTATGTTCAGCAGGGGGATATCGGCCTTTCTTTACCGCTTGGCGATCGTTATGACGATGCCCAAACCTGTGCAGAACAGCGTTGCCATGTGCATCTGTGGTGTGCAGAAGAAGCCACGTGGTTGATGGCTTTACGCATGGGCGGCACAGCCCCTCACCTCGGCATGGTGCTCGAAGAGGGTAGCATCGGCAATTACAGCCAGCATCGTGAAGCCCCCGTCGCCGGAGTCGAGACGCCAAAAGGCATCAATTTCAGTGATTATCGCGGTGTCTTTGTCCTGCACCCTTCTCCCTGTGTGCTGCTCCCGGGCGAGGAAATAAAGCTGACTTTTCGCTGGTTCTGGCACCGGGGAAAAGAGGACTTCCTGACCACTGCGGCCCGTTTTATTCCTGTGGTCAAAGCCCCGTGGTATGTGCTGTTTCCAGGGGAGAACATCTGCTTTAGCGTGGCGTGTGATACCGACAGTACCGACCTCGCCATCACCTGTGGTCAACGCCGTGTCGCAGTGCAACGCTTCGAAAAAACGCCTGACGGTTATCGCGCGCACATTGCTGATGTTCCCGACAAAGGCGAAGGGGAATATCTCTACCGTATTTGCTGGAAAGGTAAATCCACCCTGGCACGTTTTCTGGTTCAACCCGAAGCGAGCCAACTACAGCAACGTCGCTGCGAATTTATCACTGAACGCCAGCAATGCCTTACTCCGGGCGCCCGCACCGAAGGGGCGTTTCTGATTTACGACAATGAGGCAAACCGGCTTTTTTACAGTCATGAGCACGACCATAACGCCGGGCGAGAACGCGTCGCGATGGGACTGCTGCTGGTCCAGTATCTACGGCATTGCCCTGACCGCTCCCCGGAGAACTATCAGCAACTCTGTGCCAGCGTGGAACGCTATGTCACGTTCATTAAACGTGAACTGGTTGAAAGCGATACCGGACGCGTCCACAACGATGTGGGGTATAACGACGACATTTTTCGGCTTTATAACTATCCCTGGTTCGCAGAGTTTTTTATTGAACTGTATCTGTGGAAAGGCGATGACCAAAATCTGCTGTTGGCCTTGCGTATCATGGAAGATTTTTATCACCGTGGTGGTGACAAATTCTATGCCATTGGCATGCCGATGGCTTCCCTGTATCGCTTGCTGCTTAAAGCGGGTTTTGCCGATCGGGCACAGGCTATTCGCACCCGTTTTCTCCAACACGCTCAACGGCTGGTTCAAAACGGCACGCACTACCCCGCGCACGAAGTCACATTCGAGCAAAGCATTGTCGCGCCCGCGGCGTGGATCTTGCTCCAGGCCTATGCCATCAGCCACGATCCGCTGTACCTCACGCACGGGCTGCACCATGTAAAACTCCTCGAACTGTTTCAACACTCGGCTCCAGATTACCGCCTGTACGCCAATTCAAATCGCCACTGGGACGGTTTTTGGTTTGGCAAGCGCCGCCTGTATGGCGACACCTTCCCGCATTACTGGAGTGCGTTAAACGCCGACGTCTATCACCTGCTTGATGTTTTGGGTGAACCCGGCTTCGCCGAAAAAGCGCAGGCCTCCTATCGCGCGGTGCTGAGCCTGTATTCAGCCGATGGCTCAGCAAGCTGCGCTTATCTCTTTCCCTTCTCCGTCAACGGGATACCCGCTGATTTCGCCGATCCCTATGCCAACGATCAGGATTGGGGGCTGTGGTTCTTTTTACGCGCCAGCTCTGGGCACACGCCGCATCCCTGCTTTTTCACAATCGATTCATTGAGGTGAAACATGCTATTTCCAAAGCTTGCCAACAACACGCCGCTTGCCCTCCTTCCGGACGGTAAGTTGACGTTCAGGGAAAAATTCTCCTACGGGCTGGGGGATTTTGCCTGCCAGTTGCTTATTGGTCCGGCGGGTGGATTACTGATTTATTACTATACGGAATACGTTGGCATTGATATCTCAAGCATTGGGATAATCCTTCTGCTGTCACGCCTGCTGGATGGCGTGAGTGACATTATCGTGGGGACCTTGGTTGATAGGACTCGTTCCCCTTATGGACGCCAGCGAGTCTGGCTCCTGCGAACGGCAATCCCGTTTATGATAGCGCTGATCCTGCTCTACTCGGTGCCGCTCGACTGGGAATACAGCTGGAAACTGGTGTATGTCTTTATCAGCTACAACATCGCCATCACTGTTATTTATACCTGTACCAACCTGCCTTACGGATCGCTTGCCGCCTCAATAACCCAGGACTATGGCGAACGCGCCAAACTGTCTATTTACCGTATGCTGCTGGCCGCAGCGGGCGGGTCTTTTGCCGGAGCAGCCACGCTGTATATCGTGGAGTTTCTGCAAAATACCTTTTTCGACGGGCAACGCACCCCGCTGGCGTGGGTGATAACCATGACGCTGTACGGCGCAGCGGCCGTTGTCCTGATTTATTTTGTGGTGGCGAATACCCGGGAACGCACCAATTGCCGTAGCGGTGAAGACAGCGAGGCTATTCCTGACAAAAAAGATATTGTCATTGGCATCTCTGAACTGTTCAAAAACCGCTACTGGATCTTTTTGACGGTGGGGTGTCTGGCACTCTGGGCGGCGGAAGCGGCAGCCGGGGCGGCGGGAACCTACTATTCCCAGTATTTTCTGAGCGATCCGAAAATCATCGGGGTCTACGGTTTGTACGGCACTGTCGTGCGTCTGTTACTGCTGTTTTTTGTCGCGCCGATAATCATGGTGCGCTGGGGGAAACGCAATGCGGTCCTGTTTGGGATTATGTTTGTGCTGCTCAGTTACGTGTTGCGATTCCTGTTCCCTTATAGCCATGAAATGAACCTGCTTCTCACATTGGTAAACGGCGTGGGACAAGCCTTTACCTGGACGGGAATGTTCGCCATGATCCCGGATACCGTGGAGTACGGTGAATTTCGCTTCCACGTCCGTCGGGAAGGCCTGCTGTTTGCGGGAGCCACCTTCTCGATGAAAGTGGCCTCTGGGGTCGGTCCTGCATTGACGACTTTCTTTGTTAGCTCAGCCGGGTATGTCAGCGGCGCAGAGATACAAAATGCACAAACCATGACGGCCATTCTTTATGCCACCACGCTAATCCCCGCGCTACTGTATTTAATCTGTATCGGCTCGCTGCTGGCATATCGGCTGGATAAAGAGTACCCGCAAATTCTTGAAGCGCTGGCCATTCGCTATGCTGAAAAGGAGGCGCTGCCGCAAGGGAACTAACGTTCTGCCCGGTAGTGAAGTCTACCGGGCACAAATCTTCAGAATCGATAATCCCCGTTTTCCGTCATCATCAACGTCAGGTCGGCAGCCACGCTTGAGGTGAGAACGCGCTCAACGTTTGGCCCATCGGTACGCTGATAAAAGGCTTCTGCCTCTTGCTCGCTCAGCCCCCCGGCCTGCTTACGCGCCACCAGACGCTGGCGCAGCGCGGCGGCAGGGGCGGTGATGAAAATCGAGAAATCACAATATTCACGCAGTTCACGCCAGGCCGGATCGTTCAGTAAAAGCCAGTTGCCTTCGACCACCACCAGCGGGGCGGTCACCTGCAACGCATCCTCCTGAGGATCGTGCTTTTGCCTGTCATATTGCGGCCAGGTCCCCTGCCCGGCACGGATTTGTCGCAGATTTTGTGCCAACTTAGGTACATCGAAGGTTTCCGGTGCGCCTTTATAAGGACGTAAACCCTGGGCATCCAGCCAGTCGTTATAGTGGTGAAAACCGTCCATCGGCAACGTTTGCAGCGCCGGGAGGTGAGGATCCTGTGCGGCGAGCCACGACCAAAAAGTCGTCAGTGTCGATTTCCCGGTGCCCGGCGGAGCGCTGAGAAAAACGATCGTGCGTTGGTGAGGTGCAGCGGCATGCAGTGCCGCCAGACGTTGCAGCAGCGGCTTATGCACAGTCGCAACGTCCTGTTCGCTAAAATGGGCCGCAACGTCCAGCCCATTAATGGTCAGCATTATCTTCACGGCGTTAATTCCTTGAGTATTGCCGTTACCGCCAGCGCTAACGCCGTTTTGCTCATCCCGATAAAACGGCTTTCTGAGTACAGGCCAAAATCGGCAAACTTCATACTCTTCAGGGCGTTATATAGCGTCGCGTTATCGGTTATCGCATTGACGTTACAGATAAAATCCCAGGTCAGCTCATCCGCAAACCCTGGAACGTTATCTTGCCCGCTCAGAAACTGATGGAACTGGGAAAAATGGGTGATATCGGCGTACAGCCATTTATCCATTTTCCCCAGCGCATAGATCAGGCGGAGCGCCACGTCGAGGTCGTCAAGCGGCCCGCTTTGCGCCAGCAACGGCTTCACTGCATATTCCACAATCTCTTCATCGTTGTTGACGAATAACGACGGCAGAAAACGCTTAATAGCCTGCAGCAACAGCGTATTCGCCGCAGCCATAAAGGCAGGCAAAGTCTCCTGAGCGTTTAGCAGCTCAAGAACGTCGTCTTCGGTCGGTGCGGTCATTCGTCTCTCGATAAATCATCAGGAATGCAGGGAGTTTATAATATTACACGTCCGGTCTATACCGTTGATCAGCATTGTTTGCGTGCGCACACCGTCATCCCTTCTGCTAATGCCGTGGAGCAAATCCCCACCGGTCACGCCCGTCGCGCTGAATAAAATATCCTGACTGCGTACCAGCTCATCAAGCCGGTACAGACGATTCACCGCCACGCCCATTTGCGCGCAGCGGCGGCGTTCGTCGGTAGCGATGCGTCTATGTTCATCACACTCCCCTTTCGCCTGGCAGTAGTCGATCAGTTCGGCCTGCATATCGCCCGCCATCGCCCTTACCGCGCAGGCGGAGAGCACGCCTTCCGGCGCACCGCCGACGGTAAACATCAGGTCGTAGACGTTATCCGGCTGACAGGTGAGAACGCTGGCGGCCACGTCGCCATCCGGCAGGGAAAATACTTTCACACCCAGACCCGCCGCTTCCTGAATCGCAGCTTGGGAACGGGGTTTATCCAGCGTGACCATCCTGAGCTCACTGAGCGGTTTGCCCAACGCACGCGCCACGTTGCGCAAATTATCGCTAAGCGATAACGCCAGGTCGATCGCCCCACGCGCTTTGCGGTTCACCACCAGCTTCTTCATATACATATCTGGCGCGTGCAACAGGCTGCCGTGGGGCGCAAACGCCATCACCGCCAGGGCATTGCTCTGCCCCATGGCCACCATGCGGGTGCCTTCAATAGGATCGACGGCAATATCCACGCCCGGCCCGCTCCCGGTGCCGACGACCTCCCCGATATACAGCATCGGGGCGTTGTCGATTTCCCCCTCGCCAATCACAATGCGACCTTGCATCGGAATATCATTCAGCGCCTGACGCATGGCGACCACCGCAAGGTCGTCGATTACGTTCTTGTCTCCGCAGCCGGTTTGCGGCCAGGCCGCGAGCGCCGCACGCTCCGTGGTACGAATCAGCGACCACGCCAGTGAATTCATGACCCAGCCTCCCCGGTATCAACCCCGAACTGTGCCAACAAATACCGCTCGGCCTGTTCATTCCAGATGCCATGCGTCGGGGCCACCAACCGCGCCAACTCGCGGAACAGCGGGTCGGTTTTACCCTTCTCGGCAAAATCAGCAATCGCTGTCAGAGGCAGGGTCACGCCGTTATAGATGAGCTTTTTACCGCCGGGGATGTCAGGCAAATTGAGTACCGTATCAGGCACCGCATCCAGCCCGCCGATGTGCGTGACCATAAAGGATGGCTGTAATTGCCCGGCCGCACTCAGCGCTATCGCCTCTTTCATGTCGTCGGTTGAGCCGCCAGAGGTCCCGACCACGTGGGTGCGATTGTAATGCACGTTGTAAAAGTTAAACGGCACGCTGAAGTTTTTATCCGTTGGCCCGGCGAAGAAGTTCAGGCAGCCATCTTCCGCCAGCAGGCCGTCAGCCAGTTCAACCACCGCAGGAACGGCGGCATAGACGAACACATCGTCGAACCCTTCTCCATTGGTCAAGGCGCGTAATGTTTCCTGCGGGTCGGCCATTTCGCGGCTGTTGGCATAAATCAGTTCGATGCCTTTGCTGGCAGCCAGCGCCACCGGCAGCAGTTTTTCGGCCTGCGCCAGACGCACCTCATCAATATCCACCACCACAATACGCGACGGCGTAATGTCCCCGTTAATGGCGTAGTCGATTGCGCCGATACCCATCGGCCCGGCGCAGGCCAGCAGCGCCAGATTACCGCCCGGTTTGATCCCCATCTGGTGTTCATACACATACTGCGTCGTATGATAATTCGCTTTATACGCCCCAATAATGCAGCACATCGGTTCAGCCAGCGAGGCTGCCGCAAAATACGATCCGTGGTACGGCAGGACGCACCCCAGATTAATCGCCTGTTCGGGAATAATCATATACGTGGCGTTGCCGCCGAAATATTCATAGCTGTAACCAGCAGAATAACCACTCGCGAGCCCCATTGCCGGTTGCAGAACAAAGCGCTGGCCGGTCTTATATTTATCGCCCAGATTTTTCCCTACCTCGACAATAACGCCAGCGCATTCGTGCCCGGTAATCACCGGATGATGCGCTAAATCATCAGGAACCCGTTTATGTTCACTGCCTAACAGGGCGGCTTTCCAGGTGGATAAACAGACGCTATCGGAAATAACGCTGACCAGCAATTCGTTGTCATTAATTTCTGGTAATTCAAACTCACGAATGCGGACATCCCGCGGCCCATAAATGGCCGCTACTTTGGTTTTCATGTTTAACCTCGACTAATAACTCTTGATAAATAAATCAGATGTCAGGCGCTAAGTTGTTTAAATAAAGTATCGAGCTGTGGATCACCAATATAGTTATTAATTAACACCAGCGGTTTATGGCTGACGCGTTTCACGCGCCCTTCCAGACTGGCATGGGTGACAATAATATCGGCGTCATTCGGCACATTTTCGATGGCGTAATGTTTAACTTCAATACTGAGCCCCTGTTTTTCAAGACGCCTGCGAAACGTGGTGGCTCCCATCGCGCTGGAGCCCATTCCGGCGTCACACACAAAGGCGATGCACTGTACTTTTGCATACGAAAGGCTGCCTTCTTGCTTCATCGCTTTTACACTTTTAGCTGATTCAGCGAATGTATCCTCTCCTTCCACCAGCGTACTTTTCTCCATTTTGAGGATAACCGACGTCACCGCAAACGAGACGATGGCCCCCACGCTCACCCCGGCCAGGGTCGCCATAAATGAGCCCTTCGGGGTTAAGGCCAGATAGGCGAAGATAGACCCCGGACTCGGACCGGCAACCAGCCCACCGCCGAGCAAATTGAAGGTATAAATGCCCGACATTCCGCCTGCAATCATCGCCAGCAGAGTCAGGGGCTTCATCAGCACGTACGGGAAATAAAGCTCATGGATCCCGCCGAGAAAGTGAATAATCATCGCCCCCGGGGCTGATTTCTTACTCATCCCTTTGCCAAACACCGCAAAACCCAACAGCAGCCCAAGACCTGGGCCCGGGTTAGAAGCGACCATAAAGAAAATCGATTTGCCGGTTTCGGATGCCTGCTGCATCCCGAGCGGATAATAAACGCCCTGGTCGATAGCGTTATTCAGAAACAGAATTTTCGCCGGTTCATTGATGAGGGATAACAGCGGCAGGTAGCCGGTGTGGACCAGTGCCTCGATGCAGCCTTTCACGAAGGTGTTGGCAATCAGTACCGCCGGGCCGATGATTTCAAAACCCAACAGGCACAGCAGCATCCCGGCGATCCCGAGTGAGAAGTTATTGATAACCATCTCAAACCCGGCTGGGATGCGCTTTTCCAGCAGCCTGTCGATATGCTTAATCACCAGGCCGCCGAGCGGGCCCATAATCATCGCCCCGATAAACATCGGAATATCCGCGCCGACAATCACCCCCAGGGTGCCGATACCGCCCATCACTGCGCCGCGCTTGCCCCCGACCAGATGACCGCCGGTCGAGCCGATCATCACCGGCAGCAGATAGGTGATCATCGGCCCGACAATTTTGGCGAAATGCGCATTGGGCATCCACCCGGTTGGGATAAATAACGCGGTAATAAATCCCCAGGCAATAAACGCACCGATATTGGGGATGACCATGGCCGTCAAGAAGCCGCCAAAAGCCTGGACTTTGGCACGAGCAGACTTATTTTCCATAATGAAATCCTGAAAAGGAAAGCGTAATTAGGCGCGGGCGAGAATTTCCGCGAGCTGTTTTTCTGATGTAGCGGCTAACAGTGACGCTATATTTTCCTCTTCACATAACAACTCACTTAATGCCTGGATGGCATCAATATGTGAAGTAGAGTCAGTGGCCGATAGGCCGATTAATAAGGATACAGGTTGATTACCTTCGTCAAATACCACTGGGCTTTTGAGTAAGGTAAGTGATAAGCCGGTTTTAAGGGCGCCACATTCCGGCCTGGCATGGGGCATAGCCACTCCCGGCGCTAAAATATAATACGGGCCGTTGTTCAGAGTAGAGTCTTTTATTGCCTGAATGTATTTTTCATCGATGTAGCCGTTTTTTAATAATGGCTCCATAGAATAATCGATGGCCTGCTGCCACGATCCTGCTAAATCTCTAACGGAAATCGATGATGCCGGAAAATAATCAATCAATCGCATAACGAACCCTCATATTTTATTTTCGGGGTACCGTCAGGATAAAATAACGGTGTAAAAACAAAATACGCGCGGCGGGGGATGAAAGCAATCCGAGGGAAAAGGGAGTGAGTCGCAGGCAGGAATTAATACGCCCACATAAATCAAACAGTTACAATGCAAAATATAAATAGCAAGCGAGTAAACGTGATGGTTACTGCAAATACAGTAAAAACATAAAATACAAAGTTGCAAATCAGATCACATTTAATGGCTTGCCACAGAACAATTAAATTATTTTTGAATTAAAAACGGGCCGCCAATGCGACCCGTTTGAAGTTCTCCGTTAACAATAACGGAGAAGGATTACAGCAGTTCTTTCGCTTTCGCGACCACGTTCGCCACGGTGAAGCCGAACTCTTCGAACAGCAGTTCTGCCGGAGCAGATTCGCCGAAGGTGGTCATGCCGACGATAGCGCCGTTCAGGCCAACATATTTGAACCAGTAATCGGCGATACCCGCTTCGATGGCCACACGGGCAGAAACGGCTTTCGGCAGTACGGATTCACGGTATGCCGCATCCTGCTTGTCGAATGCGTCGGTAGACGGCATGGACACCACGCGAGCCTTAACGCCTTCAGCAGACAGCTGATCCCATGCCGCAACAGCCAGTTCAACTTCAGAACCGGTAGCGATGAAGATAATCTGTGGTTGACCGTCACAGTCTTTCAGTACGTAGCCACCGCGAGCGATGTTCGCCAGCTGCGCTTCGGTACGTTCCTGCTGGGCCAGGTTCTGACGAGAGAGGATAAGCGCGGTTGGGCCATCCTGACGCTCAACGCCGTATTTCCACGCCACTGCCGATTCAACCTGGTCACATGGACGCCAGGTGGACATGTTCGGGGTTACGCGCAGAGAAGCAACCTGCTCTACCGGCTGGTGAGTTGGGCCATCTTCACCCAGACCGATAGAGTCGTGGGTATAAACCATTACCTGACGCTGTTTCATCAGCGCAGCCATACGCACAGCGTTACGTGCATATTCAACGAACATCAGGAAGGTAGAGGTGTACGGCAGGAAACCACCGTGCAGAGAGATACCGTTGGCGATAGCGGTCATACCGAATTCACGTACACCGTAATGGATGTAGTTGCCTGCGGTATCTTCGTTAATCGCTTTAGAGCCCGACCAGATAGTCAGGTTAGACGGTGCCAGGTCAGCGGAGCCGCCAAGGAATTCAGGCAGCAGCGGGCCGAAGGCTTCGATAGCATTCTGCGACGCTTTACGGCTGGCGATTTTGGACGGGTTCGCCTGCAGTTTGGCAATGAACTCGTTCGCTTTCGCGTCGAAATCAGCTGGCATGTCACCTTTCATACGACGGGTGAATTCAGCGGCTTCCTGTGGGAAGGCTTTGGCATAGGCCGCAAACTTCTCGTTCCAGGCGGCTTCTTTCACCTGACCTGCTTCTTTTGCATCCCACTGCGCATAGATGTCAGACGGGATTTCAAATGCCGGGTGTTTCCAGCCCAGCGCTTCGCGGGTCAGTGCGATTTCTGCATCACCCAGCGGCGCACCGTGGGAGTCGTGGGTACCGGCTTTGTTCGGTGAACCGAAACCAATGATGGTTTTGCACATCAGCAGGGACGGTTTATCCGTCACGGCACGTGCTTCTTCTACTGCACGCTTGATGGCGTCCGCATCGTGGCCGTCAACGCCACGCACAACGTGCCAGCCGTACGCTTCGAAACGCTTAGCGGTATCGTCTGTGAACCAGCCTTCAACGTGACCATCGATGGAGATGCCGTTGTCGTCATAGAACGCAACCAGTTTGCCCAGCTTCAGGGTACCCGCCAGGGAGCACACTTCGTGGGAGATACCTTCCATCATACAGCCGTCGCCCATGAAGGCGTAGGTGAAGTGGTCAACGATGTCGTGACCTGGACGGTTGAACTGTGCTGCCAGCGTTTTTTCCGCGATAGCCATACCGACTGCGTTCGCAATACCCTGACCCAGCGGGCCAGTGGTGGTCTCTACACCAGCGGTGTAGCCCACTTCCGGGTGACCCGGGGTTTTGGAGTGCAGCTGACGGAAGTTTTTCAGCTCTTCAATCGGCAGATCGTAGCCAGTGAGGTGCAACAGGCTATAAATCAGCATGGAGCCATGGCCGTTAGACAGCACGAAGCGGTCACGGTCTGCCCAGGATGGATTTTGCGGATTGTGGTTCAGGAAATCACGCCACAGGACTTCGGCAATGTCAGCCATACCCATCGGGGCACCCGGGTGGCCGGATTTGGCTTTCTGTACTGCGTCCATGCTCAGCGCACGAATAGCATTAGCAAGCTCTTTACGTGAGGACATTTTGACTCCAAAAGGACTGTTGAAGGCAACGCCAAAACGGCTTGACGACCGCGCGTTTTAGGCTACGCCGGAAAAAAGTGTCAACAATGTAACCCAAGCGGCAAGGCATGTACATGGAGCATCCGCGCGGTGCCTGGGAAATCTCTGGATTGTGCTCGCAGGTTGCGCAATCTTCTCGCAGCCTTGTCGTTATTTTCTTTATACTTTGGCTCAATTCCGTATTTTGAATAGCGGAATATTTCAGATAATGACGACCCACAATTATGGAAAATGAATGATGAAACTGCACACAGTGGTACTGGCCTTTGGGATGGCGAGCGTTTTGACCGGCTGTCAAAATATGGATTCGAACGGGCTGATGAGCTCAGGCGCTGAAGCCTTCCAGGCTTATAGCCTGAGCGACGAACAGGTGAAGACCTTAAGTGACCAGTCCTGTAAAGAGCTCGACAGCAAAGCGACCATCGCGGCTGCAGGCAGCGATTATGCCAAACGTCTGAACACCATTGCCTCGGCGCTGGGCGATAACATCAACGGTCAGCCGGTCAACTATAAGGTGTACGTCACCAAAGACGTGAACGCCTTTGCGATGGCTAACGGCTGTATCCGCGTCTATAGCGGGCTGATGGATATGATGACCGACAACGAAGTCGAAGCGGTGATTGGTCACGAGATGGGTCACGTAGCGCTGGGCCATGTGAAGAGAGGCATGCAGGTGGCGCTGAGCACCAATGCGCTTCGCGTGGCGGCGGCCTCTGCGGGCGGCATGATTGGCAGCCTGTCACAGTCACAGCTGGGTGATTTAGGCGAAAAACTGGTGAACGCGCAGTTCTCCCAGCGCCAGGAATCTGAAGCCGATGACTACTCTTACGATCTGTTGCGCAAACGAGGGATCAATCCGGCGGGTCTGGCCACCAGCTTTGAGAAACTGGCCAAACTGGAAGCCGGTCGTCAAAGCTCAATGCTTGACGATCACCCGGCATCCGAAGAGCGTGCCCAGCATATCCGCGATCGCATGAAAGCGGACGGGATTAAGTAAGGTTCGCGCCCTTTCCCCTCACCCTAACCCTCTCCCCACAGGGGAGAGGGGATCGATCCGGGTTCTCCCTCTCCCTATGGGAGAGGGCCGGGGTGAGGGGGAGAAGCGATACCGATTACTCGCCTTTCTTCGCTGCCTGGATGTACAACATTTCCAGTGCAAGCGTTGCTGCGGCCAGCGCAGTGATCTCCGACTGATCGTAAGCCGGTGCCACTTCCACAACGTCCATCCCCACGATATTCAGATCTTTCAGGCCACGAACCAGTTTGATCGCACGATCGGAAGTCAGACCGCCGATCACCGGCGTCCCGGTCCCCGGAGCAAACGCCGGATCCAGACAGTCGATATCAAAGGTCAGGTACACCGGCATGTCGCCCACAATCTGCTTCACCTGCGCCAGAATATCGTCCACGCCACGATCGTTGACCTGTGCCGCATCCAGCACGGTGAAACCGTTGTCTTTATCAAACTCGGTACGAATACCAATCTGCACGGAATGATTCGGGTCGATCAGACCTTCTTTCGGCGCGGTGAAGAACATGGTGCCGTGGTCAAACTCGCAGCCGTTAGCGTAGGTATCGGTGTGGGCATCGAAGTGCACCAGCGCCATTTTACCGAAATGCTTGGCGTGCGCGCGCAGCAGCGGCAGGGTCACGAAGTGGTCACCGCCGAAGGAGAGCATGCGTTTCCCGGCAGCCAGCAGCTGTTCTGCATGCGCCTGCAACTTCTCACTCATGTCACGGGCATCGCCAAACGCGTACACCAGGTCGCCGCAGTCCACGACATTCAGGCGTTCACGCATGTCGAAGTTCCACGGGAAGCGGTTGTGCTCCCACGCCAGATTGGTGGACACCTGACGGATAGCGGCCGGGCCATGACGACCACCCGCGCGGCCAGACGTTGCCGCATCAAACGGCACACCGGTGATAACCCAGTCAGCATTGCTGTCGTATGGCTGGAAGTTCAGCGGCAGACGTAAAAAACCAAAGGCATTAGATACCAGAGAGTTGTCGTACTGATGACCCAAAGTGCTCATGGAGATGACCTCTTAAACCGTCGTGTATGAAAAAAAGATGAAAAAAAATCCCCTCCGCGTCGTTAGGCCCGACGAGGAAGGGATCTATTCGTGTTACTGCTTATTAGAGCGAATTATCGCCAAAATCCTGACCGGGTCAAGTACCCCGTCTTACTCATCTTCCAGGTACGTGTAACCGTACAGACCGGCTTCAAACTCTTCGAGGAACTGCTGCTGCAGCGCATCGTCAAGATCGGTCTGTTTAACCTGGTCACGGAACTGGAGCAGCAGTTTTTTCGGATCCAACTGAACGTATTCCAGCATATCTGCCACGGTATCGCCTTCGTCGGACAGCTCGACTTCCACGCTGCCATCAGGGAAGACAAACACGTCCACCGCTTCGGTATCACCGAACAGGTTATGCATGTTGCCGAGGATTTCCTGATAGGCGCCGACCATAAAGAAGCCCAACATCGGCGGGTTCTCCGGATCGTATTCCGGCATCGGCATGGTGGTGGCGATCCCATCACCATCGATATAGTGATCGATAGCCCCGTCGGAGTCGCAGGTGATGTCCAGCAGCACCGCGCGGCGTTCCGGCACCTGATTCAGCCCTTCGAGCGGCAGAACCGGGAACAGCTGATCGATACCCCATGCATCCGGCATCGACTGGAACAGCGAGAAGTTGACGTACATTTTGTCCGCCATACGTTCCTGCAGCTCATCGATAATCGGGCGATGCGCGCGGTTGCTTGGGTCGAGCTGTTTCTGCACTTCATGACACATGCTTAAGTAAAGCTGTTCCGCCCAGGCACGTTCCTGCAAATTAAAGGTGCCGGAGGAGTAACCGATGTGAATGTCATGCAGGTCCATCTGGCTGTCGTGCAGCCATTCACGCAGCGAACGGCGTCCGCCCGGCTCGTGCATTTCCTGCCAGGTTTCCCACATGCTTTGCAGCGCGCGCTGAGCATCTGCAGCCGGGGCTACCGGGGTGGTGTATTCGTTGCGCTCCACGCCGATAATGTTCGACACCAGCACCGTATGGTGCGCGGTGACCGCACGTCCCGACTCGGTAATGACCGTCGGATGCGGCAGGCCATTCTCTTCACAGGCATCGCCAATCGCCCAGATGATGTTGTTGGCGTATTCATTCAGGCCGTAGTTCACCGAGCAGTCAGACTGCGAGCGGGTCCCTTCGTAATCCACGCCCAGGCCGCCGCCGACGTCGAAGCACTGAATGTTGACACCCAGTTTGTGCAGCTCAACGTAGAAACGGGAGGATTCACGCACGCCGGTGGCGATATCGCGAATGTTTGCCATCTGTGAGCCGAGGTGGAAGTGCAGCAGCTGGAGGCTGTCCAGACGCCCGCATTCGCGCAGGGTTTCGACCAGTTGCAGAACCTGCGTTGCCGCCAGGCCGAACTTGGATTTTTCACCGCCGGAAGACTGCCATTTACCGGAGCCCTGAGAGGCCAGACGCGCACGCACGCCAAGGCGCGGGGTGACGTTCAGACGCTCGGCTTCTTCCAGCACCAGGGCAATCTCAGACATCTTCTCGATGACCAGATAAACCTTGTGGCCCATCTTCTCGCCGATCAGTGCCAGGCGAATATATTCACGGTCTTTATAACCGTTGCAGACGATCACGCTGCGGGTCATCCCGGCGTGCGCCAGGACCGCCATCAGTTCGGCTTTCGAACCGGCTTCCAGACCCAGCGGTTCGCCAGAATGGATAAGGGATTCAATCACGCGGCGATGCTGGTTTACCTTGATCGGGTAGACCAGGAAATAGTCACCGTTATAGCCGTAGGATTCACGGGCACGTTTAAAGGCGGCGTTAATCGAACGCAGGCGATGTTGCAGGATCTGCGGGAAGCAGAACAATGCAGGCAGTCGCTGTCCTTGCGCTTCACGGGCTTTGACCAGCTTGGCGAGATCGACGCGTGCGTCTGGCACATCGGGATCCGGGCAAACGCTGATATGACCCAGCTCGTTGACGTCGTAGTAGTTATTGCCCCACCAGGCAATGTTGTAAGTCCGCAGCATCTTGCTGGCTTCCTGAGAGCTCATTGCCACCTCCTGCATGGAACGTAGTACACCCTGTTCGCCGGCTGACGAAGGGGAAGAAAAAGACATGTCGTCAGACATAGCGAACCTCAAAAGTTGTCGAAAGTGTAAAACAGTTGACTACTATCGCAATGTTAGTAAGCGATAACAACCCATAAACAGCCGTGTGTCTCAGCAGAGTATGCTGAAAGTCCGCCTGCGCGACCGGTTTCTTGTTCATATCATTGTAAAACATAGACCCGGGGTTTGTAGGACCGCCGGAGAAACCACGAGAAAACCCCTTACGAACAGGAGCGCCCTTGTCCAGTTATCACAGCGCCTTGCCGGCTCTGGAATCCTGAGATGTGCCCAAATGGGAATAACTTCGGCAAGTAAATCGCGAAGAGAGAGAAATTGCGGGGTAAAGACGCACGCCTGAGTGGCATGACTGGGTCTGCAAAAAACGTTGGTTCATTATGTCGTATCACCTCCACGCTAACCCCTTGGGACCAGCGACAAGCCAAAGCCAAAAATTACACTGCTTAACCCGGCTGGAAGTGGCGACACGAGAGAATCCATCGTGCGCTTTTTGGTGTGAGCCGCGCGCGGCGTTTTATACCGAGAACCGGGGTGAAATGCAAAATAAAAATGTGCACTCTTCCACCGCTGTCAGGAAAAATTTCCAGCCCAAACGACCTCCAGATGAGACACATCTCAAAAAAAACTGGAAATCGGGCGAATATCTGACCTAAAATAGCCGTCCAGATGTTAATCCATCTATACTGATTAACACCCAGACTGTTGGTGTGTTTACCTGCAGCCTTTGGTCGAAACGTCTATCAAAGTCTTAATCGTCAACAGTTTGAGCTAACGAAATTCTTTCCAGGTGAAATAAAACATGGCAAAACACCTCTTTACGTCCGAGTCCGTATCTGAAGGGCATCCAGACAAAATTGCTGACCAAATCTCCGATGCGGTGCTTGATGCAATCCTCGAGCAGGATCCGAAGGCCCGTGTTGCATGTGAAACTTACGTCAAAACCGGGATGGTTCTGGTCGGGGGTGAAATCACAACCAGCGCGTGGGTCGATATCGAAGAGATCACCCGCAACACGGTTCGCGAGATTGGCTATGTGCATTCTGATATGGGCTTTGATGCCAATTCCTGCGCGGTACTGAGCGCGATTGGTAAGCAGTCTCCGGATATCAACCAGGGCGTTGACCGTGCCGATCCGCTGGAACAGGGCGCGGGCGACCAGGGCCTGATGTTCGGCTATGCCACTAATGAAACCGACGTGCTGATGCCAGCGCCAATCACCTACGCGCACCGTCTGGTACAGCGTCAGGCTGAAGTACGTAAAAACGGCGCGCTGCCGTGGCTGCGCCCGGATGCGAAAAGCCAGGTCACTTTCCAGTATGACGACGGCAAAATCGTCGGCATTGATGCCGTCGTTCTGTCGACTCAGCACGCTGAAGATGTCTCACAGAAAACCCTGCAAGAAGCGGTGATGGAAGAAATCATCAAGCCAGTTCTGCCGACCGAATGGCTGAACAGCGCGACCAAATTCTTCATCAACCCAACCGGCCGTTTTGTTATCGGTGGCCCAATGGGCGACTGCGGTCTGACCGGTCGTAAGATTATCGTTGATACCTACGGCGGCATGGCGCGTCACGGTGGCGGCGCATTCTCCGGTAAAGATCCGTCTAAAGTTGACCGTTCTGCGGCATACGCGGCACGTTATGTTGCGAAAAACATCGTTGCAGCAGGCCTGGCCGATCGTTGTGAGATTCAGGTTTCCTACGCTATCGGCGTGGCAGAGCCAACCTCTATCATGGTTGAAACCTTCGGCACTGAAAAAGTCCCGACCGAGCAACTGACCCTGCTGGTACGCGAGTTCTTCGACCTGCGTCCATACGGCCTGATTCAGATGCTGGATCTGCTGCACCCAATCTACAAAGAAACCGCCGCATACGGTCACTTTGGTCGCGAACATTTCCCTTGGGAAAAAACCGACAAAGCCGCTCTGTTGCGCGAAGCTGCCGGTCTGAAATAAACCGCTGCTTTAACGCGCTAAAGGCCAGCCACGTGCTGGCCTTTTGCTTTTCTGCCTGCATCATCCTCCGGACCCTTTTCACAAACCGTCTATACTGATAACCAGCCGCGAGCCCGATAATGGAAGCGATTACACTGATGTTATCTGGTGATTTTAAGATTAATCGCTTTGCATGAAGTCTTATTGTCTGCTGTTACATTCCATTTCAGTTAACTCTTAAATTTGTATTTTTTGCAGCCAAAAAATCACACCCATCTCACTGATATGCAATACTAAATTTAATTTACACAACATGACACTTGTGTAACCGATTACACCTATGTGATTTATCTCACATATTTTTACGCACGCCTAACCTAACCTTTACATTGATAAAACTGATAATCCAACTGGAGGGCATAATGCCTGACAATAAAAAACAGGGATATTCCAACAAGGCAATTACGTTTTTTGTCTGTTTTCTCGCAGCACTGGCGGGACTACTGTTCGGCCTTGATATCGGTGTGATTGCCGGCGCGTTGCCGTTTATCGCCCATGAGTTCCAGATTGACTCACACACCCAGGAGTGGGTCGTTAGCTCAATGATGTTTGGTGCCGCCGTCGGTGCCGTCGGCAGCGGTTGGCTCTCCTATCGTCTTGGCCGTAAAAAAAGCCTGATGATCGGTGCCGTCCTGTTCGTGCTCGGTTCACTGTGCTCCGCCGCGGCACCGAACGTCGAAGTGCTGCTGATGTCTCGCGTGCTGCTCGGCCTCGCGGTCGGCGTGGCATCGTATACCGCCCCGCTTTATCTGTCTGAAATCGCGCCGGAAAAAATTCGCGGCAGCATGATTTCGATGTATCAGCTGATGATCACCATCGGTATTCTCGCGGCCTATCTGTCTGATACCGCCTTCAGCTATAGCGGCGCCTGGCGCTGGATGCTTGGGGTTATCATCATCCCGGCCGTGCTGCTGCTGATTGGTGTGTTCTTCCTGCCGGACAGCCCGCGCTGGTATGCAGCGAAACGTCGCTTCAACGATGCCGAGCGCGTCCTGCAACGCCTGCGCGACACCAGCGCTGAAGCGAAACACGAGCTGGAAGAGATCCGCGAAAGCCTGAAAGTTAAACAGTCCGGCTGGGCGCTGTTCAAAGACAACAGCAACTTCCGTCGCGCGGTATTCCTTGGCGTGCTGTTGCAGGTGATGCAGCAGTTCACCGGGATGAACGTAATCATGTATTACGCGCCGAAAATCTTTGAACTGGCGGGTTATACCAATACCACTGAACAGATGTGGGGCACGGTCATTGTCGGCCTGACTAACGTGCTGGCGACCTTCATTGCTATCGGACTGGTGGACAGATGGGGCCGTAAACCGACGCTGGTGCTGGGCTTCCTGGTGATGGCGGCCGGTATGGGCGTGCTGGGTACCATGATGCATAACGGGATCCACTCCCCGAGTGCACAGTACTTCGCGGTCGGTATGCTGCTGATGTTTATCGTTGGTTTTGCAATGAGCGCCGGGCCGCTGATTTGGGTCCTGTGTTCTGAAATCCAGCCGCTGAAAGGGCGTGATTTTGGTATCACCTGCTCTACCGCGACCAACTGGATTGCCAACATGATCGTCGGGGCAACCTTCCTGACCATGCTGAATACGCTCGGCAACGCCAACACCTTCTGGGTCTACGGTGCGCTGAACCTGTTCTTCATCGTCCTGACGCTGTGGCTGGTTCCGGAAACCAAACACGTGTCGCTGGAGCACATCGAACGCAACCTGATGAAAGGCCGTCCGCTGCGCGAGATTGGCGCACAGAACTAAGTTTCAGGCTTCCCTCCCTCAGGAGGGAAGCCTTCTCTTGCACTCCCCGTTTCCCCGCTTTATCCTTTTACGCTATGAAGACCCCTCGCCTCCCCATTGCCATTCAGCAAGCCGTTATGCGCAGCCTGCGGGAAAAACTCGCCCAGGCGAATCTCAAGCTTGGCCGCGACTACCCCGAACCGAAACTGACGTGGCAACAGCGCGGCACCTCGGCGGGCACCGCCTGGCTGGAGAGCTACGAAATCCGCCTTAACCCGGTGCTTCTCATGGAAAATCAGCAGGCATTCATCGAGGAAGTCGTGCCGCACGAGCTGGCGCACCTGCTGGTGTGGAAACGCTTTGGCCGCGTGGCGCCGCACGGTAAAGAGTGGAAATGGATGATGGAGAGCGTACTGGGCGTCCCCGCTCGCCGCACACACCAGTTCGAGCTGGAATCGGTGCGCAAGAATACCTTCCCCTATCGCTGCGGTTGCCAGCAGCATCAGCTCACCATCCGTCGTCATAACCGTGTCCTGCGCGGCGAGGCGGTTTATCGCTGCGTGCATTGCGGGACACCGCTGGTGGCGGAAAAGTAACCTTCAGAATTAACTGGAAGTTTTCTGATCTGACTGATTGCATCTGACAACAGCATTCGCTACGTTGCGGGCTCGTTTTGACACGGAGTTCGTGATGTCCCGTAAATCTGTTCTGGCGCTGGCATTTTTTACCAGCGTCCTTTCTGGCCAGGCACTGGCCGACGGTATTAACAGTTTTTCCCAGGCAAAAGCCGCCGGTGTGAAGGTCAACGCTGACGTTCCCGGTGATTTTTACTGCGGCTGCAAAATCAACTGGCACGGCAAGAAAGGTGTTATCGACCTGGAATCGTGCGGTTATAAAGTACGTAAAAATGAAACCCGCGCCAGCCGCGTCGAGTGGGAACATGTGATGCCCGCCTGGCAGTTCGGACACCTACTGCAATGCTGGCAGGACGGCGGACGGAAAAACTGCGCCAAAGATCCGGTCTATCGCAAGATTGAAAGCGACATGCATAACCTGCAACCCGCCGTAGGCGAGGTGAATGGCGACCGGAATAACTTTATGTACAGTCAGTGGAACGGTGGTGAAGGCCAGTACGGTCAATGTTCGATGAAAGTCGATTTCAAAGACAAAGTCGCCGAGCCACCTGAGCGCGCCCGCGGCGCCATCGCCCGCACCTACTTCTATATGCGCGACCAGTACAAGCTGTCTCTCTCACGCCAGCAAACTCAGCTATTCACCGCCTGGGATAAGCAATATCCGGTCACTGCCTGGGAGTGTAAGCGCGACCAACGCATTGCCGCTATCCAGGGGAATCACAACCCTTACGTCCAGCAGGCTTGCCAGGCGCAAAAGAGCTACCCTACACTAGCGTCAAATGTTAACTGATATTCGGAAATCCTGAGACTATGCGCATTCCCCGCATCTATCACCCTGAGTTTATTACCGCTGGCAGTCAGATTGCCCTGAGCGAAGACGCCGCCAACCACGTGGGCCGCGTGCTGCGCATGGGTGCGGGCCAGGCCATTCAGCTGTTTGACGGCAGCAATCAGGTCTTTGAAGCCGAAATTATTCAGGCGGATAAAAAGAGCGTGCGGGTCAATGTGCTGAGCGCTGAAACCGACGACCGCGAATCGCCGCTGCACATTCACCTCGGTCAAGTGATGTCGCGCGGTGAAAAGATGGAATTTACCATTCAGAAATCGATCGAACTCGGTGTAAGCCTCATTACGCCACTCTTTTCCGAACGCTGCGGCGTTAAACTGGATGCTGAACGTCTGAACAAGAAGCTCCAGCAGTGGCAGAAAATCGCCGTCGCCGCCTGCGAACAGTCCGGTCGTAACGTTATCCCGGAAATTCGCCCGGCGATGGATCTGGAAGCCTGGTGCGCAGAGGAAGACCAGGGTCTGAAGCTCAATCTGCACCCGCGTGCCAGCGCCAGCATCAACACGTTACCGCAGCCGGTGGAACGTGTGCGCTTGCTCATCGGCCCGGAAGGCGGATTATCGGCAGATGAAATTGCCATGACCGCCCGCTATGCGTTTACTGATATTCTGTTAGGACCTCGCGTTCTGCGTACTGAGACCACTGCGCTCACCGCCATCACCGCGCTTCAGGTGCGTTTTGGCGATCTGGGCTAATACTCGCGTTACAGGAGAAGAGTAATGATCAAGCTCGGCATCGTGATGGACCCCATTGCGAAGATCAACATCAAGAAAGATTCCAGCTTCGCTATGCTGCTGGAAGCGCAGCGTCGTGGTTACGAACTCCACTATATGGAGATGAACGATCTCTATCTGAACAACGGCGAAGCGCGGGCGCAAACGCGCCTGCTGAGCGTTGAGCAGAACTATGACGGCTGGTATACCTTCAACGGCGAACAGGATCTGGCGCTGGCCGATCTCGACGTTATCCTGATGCGTAAAGATCCCCCGTTCGATACCGAATACATCTACGCAACCTATATCCTTGAGCGCGCAGAAGAAAAAGGCACGCTTATCGTCAACAAACCGCAAAGCCTGCGCGACTGTAACGAAAAGCTGTTCACCGCCTGGTTCGCTGACCTGACGCCGGAAACGCTGGTGACCCGTAACAAGGCGCAGCTTAAAGCCTTCTGGGAAAAACACGGCGACATCATCCTCAAGCCGCTGGACGGAATGGGCGGCGCGTCGATTTTCCGCGTCAAACAGGGCGACCCTAACCTCGCCGTCATCGCCGAAACGTTGACCGAACTCGGCTCCCGCTACTGCATGGCGCAGAATTATATCCCGGCTATCAAAGAGGGTGACAAGCGTGTGTTGGTGGTGGATGGCGAACCGGTGCCTTATTGCCTGGCGCGTATTCCGCAGGGCGGCGAAACCCGCGGTAACTTAGCCGCCGGTGGCCGTGGCGAACCGCGTCCGCTGTCAGAAAGCGACTGGGAAATCGCCCGTAAAGTGGCCCCGACGTTGAAAGAAAAGGGTCTGATTTTCGTCGGCCTCGACATCATCGGCGATCGCCTGACGGAAATTAACGTCACCAGCCCAACCTGCATTCGTGAAATCGAAGCTGAATTCCCCATCTCCATCACCGGTATGCTGATGGACGCTATCGAAAAGCGTCTGGGCAAATAATTCGCCTCCCAGGCGGGAGCAATCCCGCCTTCTCTCGACAGCGCCGTGGTTTGTCCGCATACTGGCCGCTGATGCTTTTTAAACCAGGAACAGAACCTCTGACAATGAATTTACAGCACCACTTTCTTATTGCCATGCCTGCTCTCCAGGACCCGATGTTTCGCCGCACCGTTATCTATATTTGTGAATACAATGACGATGGTGCAATGGGGATCATCATTAATAAACCGATGGAAAATCTGAAGGTTGAAGGGATTCTGGACAAGCTGAAAATTACCCCCGATCCACGCGATCCGGATATTCGCCTCGATAAACCGGTGATGATGGGCGGCCCATTGGCGGAAGACCGCGGCTTTATCCTGCATACCCCTCCGTCGGCGTTTTCCTCGAGCATCCGTATTTCTGACAACACGGTGATAACGACGTCTCGCGACGTGCTGGAAACTCTCGGCACCGCAGAACAGCCCTCTGAAGTCCTGGTGGCGCTGGGCTACTCCTCATGGGAGAAGGGCCAGCTTGAGCAGGAAATTCTGGATAATGCCTGGCTTACCGCCCCGGCTGACCTCAACATCTTATTCAAAACGCCAATTGCCGATCGCTGGCGTGACGCCGCGCGTCTGATTGGGATTGATATTCAGACCATGCCCGGCGTGGCGGGACACGCATAATGAGCGGCACACTTCTCGGTTTTGACTTCGGTACGCGCAGTATCGGCGTAGCAATCGGTCAGCGCGTGACGGGCACCGCTCGTCCTCTCGGCGCGCTTAAAGCGCAGGACGGTACGCCGGACTGGAACGCTATCGCCAAACTGCTCAAAGAGTGGCAACCGGAAGCAGTGGTTGTCGGCCTGCCATTGAACATGGACGGCACCGAACAGCCGCTGACCGCCCGCGCGCGTAATTTTGCCAATAAAATTCATGGTCGCTTTGGGGTGAAAATAGTCCTTCACGACGAGCGGTTAAGCACCGTCGAAGCCCGTGCAGGTTTGTTCAAGCACGGAGGCTACCGGGCGCTGAACAAAGGTAAAGTGGATTCCGCCTCAGCGGTGGTGATTCTGGAGAGCTTTTTCGAGCAGGGTTTCTGATAGGCCCGAGGCCTATAGATTCACTGGATGTCGTAGGCCCGGCAAGCATCGCGTCGCCGGGCAAATGCGTTCTAATGACGCATATTCTCGTTGGCCCAACTCACCGCCTGAGTTCTGTTTTTCACGCTGAGTTTGCGGAAAACATTATACAGGTGCGTTCTGACCGTGTTTTCGCTAATAAATAACGCCTTGGCGATATCCATATTTGTAGATCCATGGCGCAGTTCGTTGAGAATTTCACACTCGCGTTCGGTCAACGAAATATTGTCGGCATCGCCGGACGTATGTTCCACTGCATACAGCGCAGGGTGCATCACGCTCAATTCAGCCGTCTGTTCACCGTGAAGCACGGCTTTGACGCCCTCAATTAAGCGCGATTGGGAATCGTCGTGACGAAATACACCGTACAGCGCTGGCCATTTGGCCATTTCGTAGATCTCATACTTTTGTGCAGTATTGATAATAAGTAAGCGCGGATTTTCAATCTGCGACTGGATAATATCCCGCCAGATCCCATTGAGCTTTTTATTCGATACCGCGATATCAAACAGGACCACGGTGCCGCGCGGCAAACGCTGCACCAGCGGCTTGCTGATATTATGCACACTCACAAAGACAGAGAGAAGATCAGACAGATAATTCGCGAATGCATTGGCCTGTACAGAAGGATGGGTGATAATAAGCAGCTGACGTGATTTTCCTACGCGCTCTGATGCGTCAAGCATTTAAAAAACTCTCCGTAGTTGAGACTCACCTTCATGGTGATTAAATGGGTCAAAAAGCCACAACTCATGTGTCAAATAGTTAAAAACCAAACATAAACATTAAAAAACATTTCATAAGACAAATCCTATCCATCGTTGACAGAATAGAACGAACGCTGGATAAGTGTCAAAAAATTATCACCGTTTTCCATGAATAGCTTCGAAATAATAAGAGTATGTAAAAAGTTAATTGTATTATTCTGACCTAATATCAACACCGACTTAACATTAATGTTATTTGAGTATTGTTTCACCTGATACGTTTTCTATTTCATGTTCATGCTAAATAAAGAGCCAATATTCTTCTCATTGTAGGTTTTATTATTCAATATCGGGATCTCGCTCACAGTTTATTGCTAAACGTGCGCTATAGCCGACCCGCTGCCTGACGCTGCTGATAGCTCTGCGCAAAGGTCTGCATGCCTGACTGCTGTCCGGTTTGCAACACGCCGGGCAGCTGATGGGTTTTCCCTTCGCGGATCAGGCTACCTACCGCAGGGGTGTTCACCAGCAGTTCATACAACGCCACTCGCCCGTTCTGTTTGTCTGGCAACAGCTTTTGCGCCAACACCGCGCACAGGCTGCCGGACAGTTGGCTACGCACCTGTTCTTTCTCGCCAGCAGGGAAAACATCCACCAGCCGTTCGATAGCCTGCGCCGCCCCCCGCGTATGCAGCGTGGATAGCACCAGATGCCCGGTTTCTGCCGCCGTCAGCGCCAGGCGAATCGTTTCGGTGTCACGCAGTTCACCGAGCAGGATGACGTCAGGATCCTGGCGCAATGCCCCCCGCAGCGCCGACGAAAACGAATCGCAGTGCGCCCCCACTTCGCGCTGATGGATAAGACACCGCTCGCTGTGATGTACAACTTCCACCGGGTCTTCCAGGGTCAGAATATGTCCATCACGCCGATGATTAAGGCTGTCGACCATTGCGGCCAGGGTGGTGGATTTGCCACTGCCGGTGGCCCCTGTCACCAGAATCAATCCACTTTCTTCGTTCAGCAATTCGTTGAGGGCGGGCGGCACGCCAAGCTCGTTAAGCTGCGGACAGCTTTTCGGCAGCAGGCGTAAGACCAGCGAAATACCGTCCAGATGCCGAAATGCGCTGGCACGCAGGCGCATCCCGCCGTCGGTTTGCACGGCGAAGTCGCACTGATGGTCCTTTTCCCAGGCCGCAAACGCCGCTTTGCTGAGCCAGCGCTGCAATAGTTGTTCCGGTGCCGAGGCACTAAACGGGGCGGGTTCGAGACAGCCCTGTCGCCGCCAGCGCACCGCGCCATCGTTGCACAGGTGTAGATCCGAGACATTATGCTTTACACTAAGGGCCACAATTTCCTGCATATCCATATCATCATCCTGAAAATGAACGACATTGCGCATAACCTGGCACAGGTCAGGGACAAAATCTCAGCCGCTGTCGCCCTTTGCGGCCGTGCTCCAGAAGAAGTTACGTTGCTTGCAGTGAGTAAAACAAAACCTGCGAGTGCCATCGAAGAAGCTATCGCTGCGGGCCAACGCGCCTTTGGTGAAAACTACGTTCAGGAAGGGGTAGAAAAGATCCGCTATTTTCAGGAAGCGGGACAAAACGGTCTGCAGTGGCACTTTATCGGCCCGTTGCAGTCGAACAAAAGCCGTCTGGTGGCAGAGCATTTCGACTGGTGCCATACCGTCGACAGACTGCGGGTAGCCAGCCGTCTGAGCGACCAGCGTCCGGCTAATTTGCCGCCGCTGAACGTCCTGATTCAGGTCAACATCAGCGATGAATCGAGTAAATCCGGTATTGCGCCGGAAGACATCGACGCGCTGGCGGCTGAAGTCGCCGCCTTACCCGGCCTGTGCCTGCGCGGACTGATGGCCATTCCAGCCCCAGAGTCAGAATATGTAAGGCAGTTTGCGGTCGCCCAACAAATGGCGGTAGCATTTGCCCGGCTGAAAACACGCTATCCATCGGTAGACACACTCTCACTGGGCATGTCAGACGATATGGAAGCCGCCATCGCGGCGGGTAGCACGATGGTGCGCATCGGTACCGCCATTTTTGGCGCGCGCGATTACACACAACAATAAATAAGGAAAACTGAGGAACGCCATGAAGACGTTGACTTTCCTGCTCTCGACGGTACTTGAGCTTTACACCATGGTGATGCTGCTCCGCGTCTGGATGCAGTGGGCCCGCTGTGATTTTTACAACCCGTTCTCGCAGTTCGTGGTGAAAGCCACTCAGCCGCTGGTTGGGCCGCTGCGCCGCGTGATCCCCGCGATGGGGCCAATTGACAGCTCGTCATTATTGATTGCCTTCGTGCTGTGCGTCCTGAAGGCTATCGTGCTGTTTATGGTCATTACCTTCCAGCCGATTATTTGGATCGCCGCGCTGCTGATTCTGGTGAAAACCATCGGCCTGCTGATTTTCTGGGTGCTGATGCTGATGGCCATCATGAGCTGGGTCAGCCGTGGCCGTAGCCCGGTGGAGTTTGTGCTGATGCAGCTTGCCGACCCGTTGCTGCGCCCTATTCGCGGCATGCTGCCTTCGATGGGCGGTATCGACTTCTCGCCGATGATCCTCGTCCTGCTGCTGTACGTGGCTAATATGGGGATTACCGAGCTGTTAGGCGCCACCGGTAACATGCTGCTGCCGGGGCTGTGGATGGCACTATGAGTGCCGTCGAACCCTGTGACGACGGGCTGGTATTACGGCTGTATATTCAGCCGAAGGCCAGCCGTGACAGCATTGTCGGACTGCATGGCGACGAATTAAAAGTCGCCATCACCGCCCCACCGGTCGACGGCCAGGCCAATGCCCATCTGATCAAATTTCTCGGCAAACAGTTTCGCGTCGCCAAGAGCCAGGTGATAATTGAGAAAGGCGAGCTTGGCCGCTACAAGCAGGTAAAAATCATTCACCCGCAACAAATCCCTTCGGGCGTTGAAGCGCTCACCAGACAGGACATCCCATGCAAAAAGTAGTTCTGGCTACCGGTAACGCCGGTAAAGTGCGCGAGCTTGCCTCGCTGTTAAACGATTTTGGTCTCGACGTTGTGGCGCAGACCGAACTGAACGTTGAGTCTGTGGAAGAAACCGGGCTGACGTTTATCGAGAATGCTCTCCTGAAAGCGCGTCACGCCGCGAAAGTGACTGGCCTGCCCGCCATTGCCGATGACTCAGGTCTGGCAGTAGATGTGCTGGGCGGTGCGCCAGGGATTTATTCCGCGCGCTATGCGGGCGTGGACGCCACCGACCAGCAGAATCTGGAAAAGCTGCTGGTTGCACTGAAAGATGTTCCCGATGAAAATCGCCAGGCGCAGTTCCACTGCGTGCTGGTGTATATGCGTCATGCAGAAGACCCCACCCCGCTGGTCTGCCACGGTAGCTGGCCGGGCGTGATTACCCGTGAAGCCGCGGGCAATGGAGGCTTTGGCTACGACCCTATCTTCTTTGTTCCCGATGCCGGTAAAACGGCGGCGGAGCTGAGCCGTGAAGAAAAAATTGCCGTGTCCCACCGTGGACAGGCGCTGAAACTGTTACTGGAAGCACTGCGTTAATGACCGTTCTCCCTCCGCTGAGTCTTTACATTCACATTCCCTGGTGCGTGCAGAAATGCCCGTACTGTGATTTCAACTCGCACGCGCTGAAAGGCGAAGTGCCGCACGACGACTACGTTCAGCATCTGCTGGCCGACCTGGATGCCGACGTGCCCTACGCGCAGGGACGCGAAGTAAAAACGATCTTTATCGGCGGAGGTACGCCAAGCCTGCTGTCCGGCGCGGCGATGCACACCCTGCTCGACGGCGTGCGGGCGCGTCTGAACCTCGCTGCAGATGCAGAAATCACCATGGAAGCCAATCCGGGCACCGTGGAAGCTGACCGCTTTGTCGAGTATCAACGCGCCGGAGTGAACCGCATTTCGATTGGCGTGCAGAGCTTTAGCGAGCAGAAACTGAAACGCCTGGGCCGCATTCACGACGCCGATGAAGCGAAGCGTGCGGCACGCCTGGCGACCGGTTTAGGCCTGCGCAGTTTTAACCTCGACCTGATGCACGGCCTGCCGGATCAGACCCTGGAAGAAGCGCTCGACGATTTGCGTCAGGCGATTGAACTCAATCCCCCGCACCTGTCGTGGTATCAGCTCACCATCGAGCCGAATACCCTGTTCAGCTCGCGTCCACCGAAATTGCCGGATGACGATGCGCTGTGGGATATCTACGAGCAGGGCCACCGGCTACTGAGTGCGGCAGGCTATCAGCAATATGAAACCTCGGCCTACGCCAAGCCAGGCTTCCAGTGTCAGCACAACCTGAACTACTGGCGCTTTGGTGATTATCTGGGTATCGGCTGCGGTGCACACGGCAAAGTGACCTTCCCGGACGGGCGCATTCTGCGTACCGCAAAAACCCGCCATCCGCGTGGATTTATGGAAGGTCGCTACCTTGAGCGCCAGCATGACGTGGAAGACGCCGATAAGCCGTTCGAGTTCTTTATGAACCGTTTCCGCCTACTGGAAGCTGCCCCACGCGCTGAATTCACCGCCTTCACCGGGCTGGCAGAGTCAGCGGTACGTTCGCAAATTGACGAGGCGCTGGCGCAGGGTTATCTCACCGAGAGTGAGACCGAATGGCAAATTACCGAACACGGTAAGCTGTTCCTGAATTCATTACTGGAATTATTCCTTAGCGAATAAATTTCCCTCTTGATGCCAGCGTATTCTTCGCTGGCATCATTAATTCGTCATTTCCGAGCTAACACTTCGATATTACCTCTTAGTTATTCCCCTAATTATTCTCACATTCATTTATCTCCTGAATAAAAATAGAAATAAACATAATCCAGCGCACAAAAATAAACTGCCATTCGCTTTTGCACGGAAAAATGTGACCTGGTATGCGCATTGATGTCTGACAACCAGGATAAGATGTCATACAGATTTTGTGGGAATACAATTTCCTGTGAACCATCTCCCCTTCTTTTTTTTGTGCATGGAGCCAATAATGAAAATGAACATGACTACACGTTCTTTACTGGGCATATCAATGCTGGCGCTGTTTGCCACCACGGCGCAGGCAGCAGAAAAAGTGACGTTAAAACTGGCACATAACCTGGAACGCAGCCATGTGGTTCATCAGGCCTTTGAGCAAATGGCAAAAGAGGTCAAACAACTTTCTGACGGCAAAATGACTATCCGTATTTATCCGAGCAGTCAGATGGGCAGCGCGCGCGAAACCATGGAATTATTACAGAACGGTGCGCTGGATATGACCAAAGGCTCCGCCAGCGATCTGGAGTCATTTGATAATACGTATGCCATTTATAACCTCCCTTATTTATTTAAAGATCAGAAGCATTTCGATAACGTCGTTTTTGGCAATGTTGGAAAGGAAATAATGGCGTCCAGCAAAGATAAAGGTTTCTTTGCCCTTTCTGCCTATGTCGCCGGTACTCGCAGTTTTTATGCCAAAAAAGCCATCACTAAACCAGACGATCTTAAGGGACAGAAAATTCGCGTTCAGGCGAGCCCGACCACGCTGAAAATGGTCGAATTAATGGGCGGTTCGCCAACCCCTATCTCATTTGGCGAAGTGTACACCGCGATGCAGCAGGGTGTGGTCGATGGGGCAGAAAATAACGTCCCATCGTGGGTGCAGACCCGCCATATCGAAATCGCCAAAGTCTATTCCGAAGATGAACACGCCTCTATCCCTGACTTCCTGGTCATCTCCACCAAAACCTGGGACAAACTTACCCCTGAACAACAGCAGATCCTGAACAAAGCCGCGACAGACTCTGAGGCATGGCAGCAAAAAGCTTGGGCAAAGGTGGAAGCGGAAACCCGCGCACAGGCAAAAGCGATGGGCGCAACCTTCGTCACGGTGGATAAAGCCCCGTTCCGGGCTGCAGTCCAACCGCTGTATGACGATTTCAACAAAGACCCGAAACAGGCGGCTTTGCTCGCAAAATTCGAACAGGCTGCTGAATAACGTGACAGGGGTCTGGCGACAGGCCCTTTATTCTCTCGAGTATTCTCTCCAGGGTATATCCAAATGATTTTAAACCGCATTAAACAGGTGGTAGATCGCACCATTGCGGCGTTTTCCGTCGTCGTGATGGTCGCACTGGTGGTCTGTGTGGTGTGGCAAGTCTTCAGCCGCTATGTGCTGAATCAGCCCAGCACCATGACCGATGAACTGGCTCGTTTTCTGATGATCTGGGTCGGCCTGTTAGGGGCCGCCTACACCGTCGGCGCCCAACGCCATTTGGCGATTGATCTGCTGGCTATGACGCTGAGCACGCAAAAACAGGCGCTGCTAAACGTCATTATCAATATCCTGATTTTCCTGTTTTCCGCTCTCGTTATCGTCACCGGCGGCCTGAAACTTATCGATAAAACGCTGGCCACCGCCCAGGTTTCCGCCGCGATGCAAATCCCGATGGGCCATGTGTATCTCATCCTGCCGTTGTGCGGCAGCGTGATGATGTTTTACGCCCTGTACTTTATTCACCAGAATCTACATCGCCTGACCCATCCGCAGGAGGCGGCGCACTGATGGACGGATATATCGCTCTGACTTTATTCGGTTGTTTCTTTGTCCTGGTATTCATCGGCGTGCCGATTTCCTTTTCCATCGGCATCGCCACGGTCACCTCCATGCTGCTGATGTTCCCCTGGGACATCGCCGTGATTACCGTTTCCCAACGTCTGGCCAACGGGTTGGATAACTTTGCTCTGCTGGCAATTCCGTTCTTCATTTTCGCCGGAACGCTGATGAACAGCGGCGGGATAGCTATCCGTTTGATTAACCTCGCCCAGGTCATGGTGGGCCGGGTGCCGGGGTCGCTTGGGCATGTAAACGTGCTGGCAAATATGATGTTTGGCTCGATCTCCGGTTCGGCAGTGGCGGCCGCAGCGGCGGTCGGCGGCACGCTGAATCCTATCCAGAGCAAAAAGGGGTACGATCCGGCATTCTCTACCGCGGTGAACGTCTCGTCCTGTATTACCGGGTTGCTGATCCCTCCCTCAAACGTGCTGATTGTGTTCTCCCTCACGGCGGGGGGCGTTTCTGTCGCGTCCCTGTTTATGGCGGGCTATTTGCCGGGGATCCTGATGGGGCTGGCTATCATGGTGGTTTGCGCCATTATCGCCAAGCGCCGGGGATATCCGCTTTCCGAGCGGCCGACCTGTGCGCAAGCCGCCAAAGCGCTTCTCGACGCGCTGCCGAGCTTGCTGTTAGTGGTTATCGTGATGGGGGGGATTCTGGGCGGAGTATTTACCGCGACCGAAGCCTCGGCCATCGCGGTGGTGTATACCTTTATCCTGTCGGTGATTATTTACCGGGAAGTGAAGTGGCGCGACCTGCCGAAACTGATCCTCGAGTCGGTGGTCACGACCTCAATCGTGCTGTTGCTGATTGGTTTTTCTGTCGGTATGTCCTGGGCGATGACCAATGCGGATATTCCCTATCTGATCAGCGACACGCTGATGGGGATCTCCGATAACCCGCTGATAATTCTGCTGCTGATTAACATCGTGCTGCTGATCGTGGGCATTTTTATGGATATGACCCCCGCGGTGCTTATCTTCACCCCTATCTTCCTGCCGATCGCGCAAGAGCTTGGGATGGATCCGGTGCACTTCGGGATAATGATGGTGGCTAACCTGTGCATCGGCCTGTTAACCCCGCCGGTCGGTAGCGCGTTGTTTGTCGGGTGTTCAATTTCTGGGGTGAAGATCCAACACCTGATCAAGCCGCTACTGCCCTTCTACTTTGCCCTGTTGGTTGCGCTGATGTTGATAACCTACATCCCGCAGATTTCGCTGTTTATTCCCCAGGCCCTGGGATTGATGTAACGCGAGTGAGAGCGAATGGCAAATTACCGAACACAATAAGCGGTTCCTTTCTGACGAATCCTGAAGCACGATTCCAGTTTTCATCTCCCATTCTGACAGCGGCTTTTATTGCTGGCAGATTTGGGGGATGGACAAGATAAAATGCTTTGCGCGTCAGTTGCGACGTGAACTCACCCAAGAAGAACGAAAGCTGTGGTATCTCTTACGTAGCCGCCGTTTTGCACAGTATAAATTCCGTCGCCAGCATCCTTTTGAACCCTATATCCTTGATTTTGCCTGCTGCGAGGCTCGTCTGGTCATTGAACTGGATGGGGGCCAGCATGAAGCGCAGTTGGGCTATGACCGGCGGCGCACTCAGTTTCTGAATCAAAGAGGATGGCGAGTTTTACGGTTCTGGAATAATGAGCTGTGGGAGAACGAAGTTGCGGTGCTGGAGAGGATACTTGAGGTTTTGCGGGAAGTTTTACCCTCACCCCGGCCCTCTCCCTAAAAGGGAGAGGGAGAAAGGCTTTATCCCCTCGCCCCTGTGGGGTGCCCAAAGGAGAGGGACTTTATCCCCTCGCCCCTGTGGGGAGAGGGTTAGGGTGAGGGGAAAACAGTGTCGTTATTTCAGCCCGCCCACCAGCGCTTTCCGGCTCTCTTCCAGCGTCACGACGCGGCTACACACGTCTTTGCCGAACTTCTGGAAATCAGCCTGCTGGTTCTTCCATTCGTCCTGAATGGCTCCTTGCAGGCCGCCGAGGCTGCCTAAAATACCTTGCAGAGGATTACCGCCGCCTTTCACGACTGCTTTCGCGCCCATCTCATTGATGCTGTCCTGCAAGATACCGCCCATCGCCTGATTGACCAGCTGCTGGCCGTCAGCACGAACCTGATCAACGCCTTTATAGTGGAAGGTCAGACCGTCGGTGCGGTGCTCGATGATACGGTTCATTTGCGCTTTCAGCTGCGCATCGAGTTTGGTCAGACGCGAATGCATGTTGCTATCTGCCCCCACCTGCTCGGTGATGATTTTATCCAGCGCCACCCGGCCTTTATCCACCCGGGTGCGAGCCCCTTCGTCAATCCACGGCAGGGCGGCACGCAGCTCAGCCTGATAATCTTTCGCCTGCTCGCGCTGGGCCGCGCTCAGGGTGTATTGTTTTCCGTTGTACATCACGTTGCCATCCGGAGCGATCACCAGATTGCCGTTCTCGCCTTTCACCTGCACGGTTTGCGGGTTGAGGATAACGTCATCACGCGGGGTGACGCTGCATTGATAATCCGCCTGGGCTGCAAACGCGGTCACGGACAGCGCCGCGGCCAGCATCGTTTTGCGCATCATAGAAACTCCTGTAAAGACAAAACGGGCCAGCGATTGCTGGCCCTTTATGTTTGTTTAGTCCCACCAAACGTCGAAAAGTTCGCTGGTGCGCACTTCTTCGAACTTTCTGTCTTCCAGCCATTTACGCACGACGGCCTGGTGTTCTTCGGTACATTTTCCGATTTCCTGCATGCAAATCAGGCCTTCCCAGGCCAGATAGCCGCTGCCGTCAAAGGCCAGCTTGTTCGGCTCGATAACTTCGTTAATGAAATCATCAACGGTTTTATCGATTTGCTCTTCGGTGCTGCCTTCCGGGAAACGCCATGAAACGGAAAATCCTAATTCCTGGAATTCGTCGATATGCATTTTCTTACGCAGACGACGGCTACGGTTCTTCGCCATTATTTCACCCTCTCGAACATTAAGTCCCATACGCCGTGACCAAGACGATGGCCACGCTGTTCAAATTTGGTCACCGGACGTGATTCCGGACGCGGTACGTAGTCGTTACTTTCTGACAGGTTTTTGTAACCCTCCAGCGACGACATCACTTCCAGCATGTGCTCCGCATAGGGTTCCCAGTCGGTCGCCATGTGGAAGACGCCGCCGAGCTTCAGCTTGCTTTTCACAAGCTCAGCAAAAGGAGCCTGAACGATACGGCGTTTATTATGACGCGCTTTATGCCACGGGTCAGGGAAAAACAGCTGCACCATGTTGAGAGAATTGTCAGGAATCATTTTGTGCAGCACTTCCACCGCGTCGTGACACATCACGCGCAGGTTTTCCACGCCCTCTTCATGGGCAGACGCCAGACACGCGCCGACGCCCGGGGAGTGTACTTCAATGCCTAAGAAATTCTGCTCCGGCTTGGCCTTTGCCATGGTGACGAGCGATGCGCCCATGCCAAAACCAATCTCCAGCGTGGTCGGTGCGTCGCGACCAAACAGGGCCACGAAGTCGACAGGGGTTTCGCTAAACTCGACGCCCATCACCGGCCAATAGTTGTCCAGCGCGTGCTGCTGCCCTTTGGTCAGACGGCCCTGACGGCGGACAAAGCTACGAATACGGCGCATCGGGCGGCCGTCTTCATCAAATTCCGGTGAAATGACGTCGTTGTTCATAAAAATTCTGTCTACCTGGTGAGTATTCGGGAAACGGGCATTATCCAAACTCAGGCGAAGTATGCAAGCATGGGAAAGATCCGGTTTACAGCCCGGTGACGCTGTGCTGCAATCTGCGTCCCTGATACAGCGAATCGGTAGCCATGCAAGCCTCTCAATTTTCAGCCCAGGTGCTGGACTGGTACGACAAATATGGGCGTAAGACCCTGCCCTGGCAAATGGAAAAAACGCCGTACAAAGTATGGCTCTCTGAGGTGATGTTGCAACAAACTCAGGTTGCTACCGTTATCCCTTATTTTGAGCGCTTTATGGCGCGTTTCCCGACCATTACCGACCTCGCAAATGCGCCGCTCGATGAAGTGCTGCATCTGTGGACCGGTCTGGGCTATTACGCCCGGGCGCGCAATCTGCACAAAGCGGCACAGCAGGTCGCCACCTTGCATAACGGCGTCTTTCCGCAAACCTTTGATGAAGTCGCCGCCCTGCCCGGCGTTGGGCGCTCCACCGCAGGCGCGGTGCTGTCGCTGTCGCTCGGTAAACATTTCCCCATTCTGGATGGCAACGTAAAACGCGTGCTGGCCCGCTGTTACGCGGTCGATGGCTGGCCGGGTAAAAAAGACGTGGAAAAGCGGCTGTGGGAAATCAGTGAAGACGTCACCCCCGCAAAAGGCGTGGAGCGTTTTAATCAGGCAATGATGGATTTAGGGGCGATGGTCTGCACCCGTTCAAAACCCAAATGCGAACTGTGCCCGCTGAAAACCGGCTGCGTGGCGTATGCCAACCATAGCTGGGCGCAGTATCCCGGCAAGAAGCCGAAGCAAACCCTGCCGGAGCGCGTGGGCTATTTGCTGATTATCCAGCACGACGACGAGGTGTTGCTGTTCCAGCGTCCGCCGAGCGGTCTGTGGGGTGGCCTGTTCTGCTTCCCGCAGTTTACGTCGGAAAGCGATTTGCGCGAGTGGTTAGCCCAGCGGCAAATTAACGCCGATACTCTTGCTCAGCAAACCGCGTTTCGCCATACCTTCAGCCATTTCCATCTGGATATTGTGCCTATGTGGCTCCGCGTGCAGTCAATGGACGCGTGCATGGATGAAGGCGCCGCTCTCTGGTATAACTTAGCCCAGCCACCGTCAGTCGGGCTGGCAGCCCCCGTGGAGCGCCTGTTACAGCAGTTACGCGCCGGCGCTCTGGTGTGAGCGACGGCCATAAAGAGGAATAGTCATGAGCAGAACCATTTTTTGTACCTTCCTGCAGCGCGACGCTGAAGGCCAGGACTTCCAGCTTTATCCGGGCGAGCTTGGAAAACGCATCTATAACGAAATTTCAAAAGAAGCCTGGGCCCAGTGGCAGCATAAGCAAACCATGCTGATTAACGAGAAAAAACTCAGCATGATGAATCCTGAGCACCGCAAGCTGCTGGAGCAGGAGATGGTGAACTTCCTGTTCGAAGGGAAAGAGGTTCATATCGAAGGCTATACGCCACCAGAAAAACAATAACACAAGGGCCTTTGGGCCCTTTATTACAACACAACACGCACTCCCGGAATGATGAAAAAATATTTAGCGCTAGCCCTGATTGCGCCGTTGCTCATTTCGTGTTCAGGCTCCAAAAAGGGTACGCCCTTTAATGAAGCCTGGGTAAAGGACACCAACGGTTTTGACATTCTGATGGGGCAGTTTGCCCATAACATCGAGAATATCTGGGGATACAACGAAGTTCTGGTCGCCGGACCGAAGGACTACGTGAAGTATTCCGATCAGTACTACACCCGTAGCCACATCAACTTTGATGCGGGCACCATCACCTTTGAAACCATCGCCGGAACCGACCCGACGGGCCGCCTGCGTCAGACCATCATCAAAACGCTGTTGATGGGTGATGATCCGGGCTCGGTTGACCTCTACTCCGACGCCGATGATATTCAGATTTCTAAAGAGCCGTTCCTGTACGGGCAGGTGGTGGATAACACCGGGCAGCCGATACGCTGGCAGGGCCGCGCATCCAACTACGCCGACTGGCTGCTACAAAACCGCCTCAAGAGCCGCAATAACGGGCTGCACATGATCTACAGCGTGACCATCAACCTGGTGCCGAACCACCTTGATAAACGTGCACATAAGTACATGGGTATGGTCCGCCAGGCGTCACGTAAATACGGTGTGGATGAGTCGTTGATTCTGGCAATAATGCAGACCGAATCGTCATTTAACCCGTATGCGGTCAGCAATTCCGATGCGCTGGGGCTGATGCAGGTCGTGCAGCACACCGCCGGGAAAGACGTATTCAAAGCGCAGGGCAAATCCGGGACGCCGAGCCGCAGCTTCCTTTTCGACCCGGCCAGCAATATCGACACCGGCACCGCCTACCTGGCGATGCTCAACAACGTTTATCTCAGCGGAATTGATAACCCAACCTCACGGCGTTATGCGGTGATCACCGCCTACAACGGCGGCGCAGGCAGCGTGCTGCGGGTGTTCTCCAGCGATAAAGTTCAGGCGGCCAACATTATTAACAACATGGCACCGGGGGATGTTTATCAGACCTTGACCACCCGCCATCCGTCGCAGGAATCGCGTCGCTATCTGTATAAAGTGAACAACACGCAGAAGAGCTACCGTCGGAAGTAGTTTCCTCCTCACCCTGGCCCTCTCCCTTAAAAGGAGAGGGTTATCTTCTCCAGCCATACAAAAATGTTATTTGCGTCACTAAACCATCCTGCAAAAGAATAAATATTGCATTTATTTGCGGGCGGTAACAAAACGCCGCGCTCGTCATCGATAGAATCGCATCAAATACACGCCATGAATGTTTCTATAACAACACAGCGCCGATCACTTTGTGAGGAAAGTAACATGAACCTTAAGCTGCAGCTCAAAATACTGTCCTTCCTGCAGTTCTGTCTCTGGGGGAGCTGGCTGACGACACTCGGCTCCTATATGTTTGTCACGCTCAAATTCGACGGGGCATCTATTGGTGCCGTCTATAGTTCTCTGGGGATTGCCGCGGTGCTGATGCCGACATTGCTCGGGATCGTGGCGGATAAGTGGATCAGCGCTAAATGGGTATATGCCTTTTGCCATCTGGTCGGGGCCGTCACGCTGTTTATGGCGGCGGGCGTCACCACGCCGGGGGCGATGTTTGTCGTTATCCTGCTGAACTCCCTGGCCTATATGCCGACGCTCGGCCTGGTCAACACCATCTCCTACTACCGCCTGAAATCTGCGGGACTGGACATCGTGACCGACTTCCCGCCGATCCGTATCTGGGGCACCATTGGCTTTATCATGGCGATGTGGGCGGTGAGCTTCTCTGGCTTTGAACTGAGCCATATGCAGCTATACATCGGCGCGGCGCTCTCCGTGGTTCTGGCGCTGTTCACCCTGACCCTGCCGCATATCCCGGTATCCAATCAGCAGCAGAAACAGAGCTGGAGCAGTATGCTGGGCCTCGATGCCTTCGCGCTGTTCAAAAACAAACGCATGGCCATTTTCTTTATCTTCTCCATGCTGCTGGGCGCTGAACTGCAAATCACCAATATGTTCGGCAACACCTTCCTGCACAGCTTCGATAACAACCCGCTGTTCTCCGGCAGCTTCATCGTTGAACACGCCTCGGTGATGATGTCGATTTCACAGATTTCTGAAACCCTGTTCATCCTGACTATTCCGTTCTTCCTCAGCCGCTACGGCATCAAGAACGTGATGTTAATCAGTATTTTCGCGTGGATGCTGCGCTTCGGTCTGTTCGCCTACGGCGACCCAAGCGCGTTCGGCACCGTCCTGCTGGTGCTGTCGATGATAGTCTACGGCTGTGCCTTCGACTTCTTCAACATCTCGGGTTCGGTGTTTGTGGAAAAAGAAGTGCGCCCTGAAATCCGCGCCAGCGCGCAGGGTATGTTCCTGATGATGACCAACGGCTTCGGGTGCATTCTGGGCGGGATCGTCAGCGGTAAAGTGGTTGAGATGTACACCGTCAGCGGTATTACCGACTGGAAAAGCGTATGGCTGATTTTCGCGGCGTATTCGCTGGTTCTGGCCTTCGCCTTCGTGGCCCTGTTCAAATACAAACATGTGCCAACGGTAAACGGTGCGCAGCCTGTGGCGCACTAATCAGTTCTAATGCGCCCGGCGGCGTTACACTGGCCAGGCCTACGGTGTTGTAGGCCCGATAAGCGTCAGCGCCATCGGGCAAAAAAGCTTAAAGTTGGTCATTAGTCTCAAAGGGAGGGGATTTCCCCTCCCTTTTTTATTCACGACTTCAGCACGTAGCCATACAGTCGCTTAATCCCATCCGCATCTTTCTCGCTGTATACACCCTGCAACTCCGGTGAGAATCCGGGCAGCATGTTCACCCCCTCTTCCAGGGCGAGGAAATACTGCTGAACCGCGCCGCCCCAGATTTCCCCTGGCACCACGCACAGTACGCCTGGCGGATACGGCAGCGCACCTTCCGCAGCAATACGCCCTTCCGCCTCGCTGAGGCGCACCAGTTCAACGTTCCCGCGGATAAACTCGATATTGGCGTCCTGCGGATTCATCACCACCGCCGGGAAGCTCTCTTTGCGGAACATCGCTTTTTGCAGGTCTTTCACATCAAAACTAACGTACAGGTCATGCATTTCCTGGCACAGCTGACGCAGAGTGTAATCGCGGTAGCGTACCGGATATTTACTGAACACCGACGGCAGCACATCGGACAGCGGGGTATCGTCCTCAATATGCTGCTCAAACTGGCCGAGCATCGCCACCAGATGCGCCAGCTTCTCCGTGCTCTCGGCGGGGGTGAGCAGGAACAGGATCGAGTTGAGATCGCATTTCTCCGGCACGATGCCGTTTTCACGCAGATAGTGGGCGAGGATCGTCGCCGGAATGCCAAAGTCGGTATATTGTCCGGTATCGGCGTCGATCCCCGGCGTGGTCAGCAGCAGTTTGCACGGATCGACAAAATACTGATCCTGCGCGTAACCTTCAAAGCCGTGCCAGCGTTCACCCGGGCCAAAGCTGAAGAAACGGCGTTCGCGGGCAATCGCCTCCGTGGGATGATCCTGCCACGGACGACCGGCCACCGTCGGCGGAATAAAGGGTTTGATCATCTTGCAGTTGGCAATGATCGCTTTGCGCGCCTCAATCCCGAGCGCCACGCACTCCGCCCACAGCCGACGCCCGCTCTCGCCTTCGTGGATTTTGGCGTTCACATCCAGCGCGGCAAACAGCGGATAAAACGGGCTGGTGGAGGCGTGCAGCATATAAGCGTTGTTCAGCCGCTTATAGGGGCAAAAACGCGCCTGGCCGCGAATATGATTGTCTTTCTTATGGATCTGCGACGTCTGTGAGAAACCGGCCTGCTGCTTATGCACCGACTGGGTCACGAAAATGCCCGGATCGTTTTCATTCAGCTCCAGCAGCAGCGGCGAACAGTCGGCCATCATCGGGATAAACTGCTCGTAGCCGACCCACGCCGAATCAAACAGAATGTAATCGCAGAGATGACCAATCTTATCGACTACCTGACGGGCGTTATAAATGGTGCCGTCGTAAGTCCCAAGCTGGATAACCGCCAGGCGGAACGGACGCGCGTCACCCGCTTTCTGCGGCGCGACTTCGCGAATCAGCTCTCGCAGATAGCCGTCATCAAAGCAGTGCTCATCAATCCCGCCGATAAAACCAAACGGATTGCGCGAGGCCTCGAGATACACCGGCGTGGCCCCGGCCTGGATCAGTGCCCCGTGATGGTTTGATTTGTGGTTGTTGCGGTCGAACAGCACCAGGTCGCCGCGGGTCAGCAGCGCATTGGTGACGACCTTATTCGCCGCCGAGGTGCCGTTGAGGACAAACCAGGTTTTATCCGCATTAAACACTTTCGCAGCGAACTTCTGCGCCTGCTTGGCCGCCCCTTCGTGAATTAACAAATCACCCAGTTTGACGTCGGCGTTGCACATGTCAGCGCGGAAAATATTCTCCCCGAAGAAGTCATAGAACTGGCGACCCGCCGGATGCTTCTTGAAAAATTCGCCGTGCTGATGGCCCGGACAGGCAAAGGTGCTGTTGCCCATTGCCACATACTGCGTCAGCGTGTCGAAAAACGGCGGCAGAAGATGGTCTTCATAGCGCGTGGCCGCCGCTTCAAGCTCCAGCCACTGCTGCCCGCTGCCGTTGACGACGGCCTCCACGCCTTCGGGCGCTTCCAGCGCTTCTTCAGAAAACAGGAACACCGGCAGCTGAAAACCGGTTCGCTTGAGCAACGTAAGAATGCCACTGCGGCTATCCGCAACGGTAATGACCACTGCCGCCACGTCGGTAAAATCGGTACTGTCCAGCGCCACCACCTTACGGTGAGTGGAAAGACGAGATACCAGCTCGCGGCTGGCGGCAATGTGCATTGATTTCATAAGCGCGACTACCCAAATCGGGAGAATAAAAGGCCCGGATTCCGGTGCCCCGGGGGTGATAAGCAGAAAATTCGCGCAATAATTACACCTTTCGCCAACCCGCGCAAGATGAAATCAATATGCACATTTCCGACCTGCACGGCGCTAAAAAAGCAGAATTTACGATTATAAATTCACTCCAAGCGCATAAAACATTGATATCAAATCGCTGTTCTGGAACGGGCTTTTTTGCATAAATGGTGAGAGATTGCGCAGTTCGTCGTGAAACACACAAATTTCGTTGACGAGGCGGGCAGAATCTAGTTTAATGCGCCCCGTTGCCCGGATAGCTCAGTCGGTAGAGCAGGGGATTGAAAATCCCCGTGTCCTTGGTTCGATTCCGAGTCCGGGCACCACTATTCATAAAGCCTCGCTGCAAAGCGGGGCTTTTTCCTTTTCTAGCTACGGTAGATTTCTGGTCGTTGCAACAGGTTATTTGTTTGCTGGATTCTTCGTCGTTTTCTTAGTTGTTCTTTGCTTTTAAAAACATCCATATCCTCTAATATGCCTATCGTCTGTCTCCCAAATAGAGTCAGTTACGGTTTGTTCACTTCTGATTGTCCAAAATGAAGTTAAAGCTCGGGGAATATGTTGGCTAGCTCCCCTTCTTCATAGGTAGAAAGATCTGACAACATTCGCCTACATTCGTAATATGGCGCTCATTTCCTGTCTGGCTGTAAGCACTCCTGTTTTAGTTCCGTACATTTTTCCAGACACTCGGGGCTCAGCCATCCAGCACTCTGTGATTTCACATGCTTCATTCAGTGTCCTGAACAGGTAGAAATTCGGGATTTCTGTCCGGTATGTCCGGTTGGACCGTTCGATAAACGAATTCTGTGTTGGATTAACCAGCTTGATAAATCCCAGTATCACCCCATGCACTTCAGCCCATGGTGCCAGCGCCAGTAAGATCAGTTCTGGTCTGTTATCCGTTCGCATCTTCAGTCGATAGCCACGATCTGCTACAGCAACCGGACGACTCATTGTGTTGGGATATTCAGGCTGAATCTATCGCCATGGCTTCGCGGTTAAAATCATCCACCAAATTGAAGGTCCGTAAGCGTCTGCCACAAACCAGCGCATCGTGCATTAAATCTCTCGAGCAGATCTTGTTAAGTGCCTAAGGTGTGGCCAGTGGTGCCAAGTTACGTACTGGAAGTACGCTGTTTTACCCTATGACAAAAATTCAGTTCTAGCAGGCAGTAAATTCAGTGAACGCGATGCAGGGATGCTTACATGCCCATCAGTCACATACTCATTTTCCCCTTTAAATTGCTAGAATTACCTGATTCCTTCGTATTTCATACCATCATTACAATGAATTATATACAGTAACACTACTGAGCTTATTGCCCAATTGAGCCTAAACGCCCGTTTTGAGCACTAAGAGTACATTAAAATCGAATATTTTGAGAACTTAGTTCACAAAGTATTTTTTAAATAGTATTATGATTATGTTGTAACAAAGGAACTTCATTTAAATATTGTAAGGATATCAAAAATATATCAACATATAATTTAATTATCACAAAGATATTAACTTAATTAAATCAAGGCATAATAAAATGGTATAAACATGGTGAAAAATAAAAACTTGGCAATCAAATTTCTTTCTTATCCTTTTGACGCGATAATGAAAAACAAATTGGAGTTTTTCATATGGGTTGTTTTTACGGTCATTTGCGGGCAAATGGGAATTATCGCAAACATAATAATCAGATATTATTCCCATGATGTTTCCATCGTTCAGTCGATAGGCATAGAAGGTTCATCAGGTAGTTTTTATACATTTTCCATAGCTCTTGTTGCGTCTGCATTAGGGCCAATGTTTACAAGTTTTTTTAGTATTAAACTTGAGTTCAAAACAATAAAGATAATATCTATAATTATTTTGATAATGTTACTTCTATTCTCTGGCATAATATATGCAGCCACTCAATCCAAGGATGCAACATTTCAGGTTTCAAAAGATATTTCATATGGATTCACTCAACCTATAATTTATTTCATTTCAATGCTCTTAGTCGGCTATACTTTCGGAGTATTGAAATTAAATATGACATCTCATATAGAAATAGAAGATGAAAGTTATGCTGATACGGAAGATGCATCTGTTAATAAACAGACCACGGCGGTCAATGATGTGACTAACGATGGTAATGGAGTTGCAGTATGAAAGTAAAATACATTGAAGTAAACCAGCCAATCGGCACTTTCTACTTAACATCAATAAGGGCTATTGATTTACTTGATATCGTCAGGGTTGATCATCGTAGAGATTTTGAATTTGGTGTGCAAAGAGATAAATCATCATCCAGAGTTTCTGAAATAGCAAAATATACTGGAGAACCTGATGCAACCTTTCCTACACCAATTATTATTTCTGTTGATGAGTCATCTAATGTCAAAATGGATGACACCTACTTCTATTTTGAAAATGAGGTTGTCATCGGAGATGTTATAGATGGACAGCACAGATTATGGGGAATTAAAAATTCATCAAATGCAAAATTATTTGATTTACCTGTAGTGTTGATGTTCAATCTGACAAATGAAGAAAAGGCATATGTTTTTTCAATAATCAATAGTAAACAAACTCGTGTAAATCCATCTATTGTATACGATTTATTTGCCTTGGCCGAGCGAAGAAGTCCTCAAAAAACATGTCATGAAATTGCTAGAGGAATGAACAGTAATCCCGACTCGCCGTTTCATAATAGATTAAAGATGCTAGGTAAAAAAGAAAAAGATCAAGATAATGCTTCGCTCTCTCAAAGCACCTTTATTAAGTATTTAATACAGCATATTTCTAAAAAACCCGATGATGATGCAAGAAGATTAAAAATGGGTGAAGAGCTAGAGGCTAATAATAACTGCGTATTAAGAAATTACTTTATTGAAGAGAATGACATTGTTATTCAAAAAATTATGTTGAATTTTTTCAGCGCAATTAGGGATGTTTATGTAAATGAGTGGGAAAACCCACAAGAATTTAGTCTTAGTAAGTTAACAGGTTATGCGGCACTAATGAAGGCTTTCCCATATCTTTATGAAAAAGGGTTGTCTAAGAAAAAGTTAGACTACGAATTTATGCTGGACGAGATTAAAAGAATGAAAATTCACCTTGATATGAGAAAAGTGAAATTCGAGTCTGGTCAGTTCGGAACAAGTGAAGCAGAAATTAATAAATTAGCAAAGCTAATTATCGAGGCGTTTCGATAATTAGAATCGATGTTTTTTATTTTGCCATTTAATCCTTAAACCACCTCTCATAGAGGTGGTAATTATTCCTCAACGAGGTAAGTTGAATAATGTCCGTCCTGAAATATTTATTACCACATACTACCAATAAAAAAGGATGAATGATATGGATTGTCTTTACTAATTAACCATTAATAGTATTCATTACAATTGGATTAAGGGATTAGTTCTGTACATTTCTTTTCTATTTAATCATCACAAATATCATCTTTTTATATAAATCCGATAACCCAGTTAATTTCATTTAATCAATGCTAAAAAGCTTTTGTAAGCATACCTGTTTTAGTTCCACACACTTTTTGAGGTTTCCGGTTTTTCAGCCATCAGCCGGTATTCTTCCGGCGTCAGGTTATTCAGGGATTCATGAGGCCGCTCGCTGTTGTATTCCGTCAGCCAG